>CAYYOX010000251.1:0-5376 GCA_964473065.1 uncultured Planctomycetaceae bacterium
TAAACGTCTCATCGCCGTGCCGGCGACGGCTAAACGTCTCATCGCCGTGCCGGCGGCTAAATGGCGGAACTCCGGAATCGGGAAGTAATTACTTTACAAGTCCTAAAACCACCCTTGAACGCCGGAGCTTATGACAGCAATGCTAGCGTTTGTCCGTCTCCAGCCGGTAGCTGGGGATGTTCAGTTCCAGGATCACGCCGTAATGCACTAAGCGGTTGATGGCAGTTTCCGCGAAAACTGCCGTGCTATAGCATCTCATAATTCTGCCTTGTGCCTGGCAGGGAACTACGCTATTATCCGCCCCTCTTCTGCGGGAATCATATCAAGACTCTGTGTGCTCTCCATGGCCAGATTGGCGCGAAAGATCCGATGGGTGCTTGTGGCGGCGTTGTTGGCGTCCGGGTGCGCTACGTCACCATGGGCCGTTGTGCAACTGGCAGATCCGGAAACGGACGGCCCGACCGTCGAGGCGGCGCCGCCCTCGCCAATCGATCCTGCCTACCAGGAACAAACTCGCGCACAAGAGATGCAGGAAGTGATGGCCGAGTTGCACGAGATCGGGGCCATCGACCAGGCCGCCCAAGAGTCGCTGATGATGGACTTGCGGCAGGCGGATCCGGAACTCTGGCCCTTGATGTTAAAGCAATTCCGCGCGACGGCCGAATACCGCCGCCGACACCAGCAGACCGCGGCCGCCGCGCCGCCTTTGCCTCGCGCACAAGATCCACCGGAAGGCGTCGGCGCGTCGGCAGCGCAGGCGGCTCAGTATATTGTTGGTCCAACCGATAGTCGGCCGATGCAGTTGGGGCGTTTGCCGGTGGCCGATGCTGCCGCCAACGCGTTGGTGGAACCGCCGCCGGGCAACTACCCGGCCACGCCGCATCCGCCGATGTCCGATCAACCCGTTGCCCAGCCGACTTACCAGTCTGTCCCGGCCGACATGCCCACAGAATCCCTGTCTGCACTTTCGCCTATGGCGCAAGGGGATTGGCGCGAACACTTGTCGTTAGCTGCCCGGACGTTGGAGGCGAGGGTTTCCGCGGAACCTCGGACCCCCGAAGAAATCGCCGAACATGCCCAACTGCGTCTGCTCTATCTACTGGCCGGTCAGCGAGACAAAGCGCTCACTGCGATCCCGGCAACAAACCCGGCCACCGAAGAGTTCTGGTCGAAGGAGGTTTTCGGGTTGGATCTCTTGCTGGACACGGTCCGTACACCCGACGCCGCGCGACGAACGGCCGAGGCCAAGCAGGCCCTTGACGACGCCTTGGCCCGGCTGGGTGAGTCGGCGCCGTTGGAAGTTCGCAACTTGGCCTTCTGCACGAAGATCGAAAGCTACGGGTGTACCGAGAACTTCGAGAAGTACCACTTCGCCCCGCAGCAGGAAGTTCTCTTGTATGCCGAGATCGAAAACTTCGTTAGCGAGCAGACCACGCGGGGCGCCCATACGGCGTTGCGCAGCAGCTATCTGGTCCTCGACGCCCGCGGCCAACAGGTGGCCACGCACGAATTCACCAACACCGAGGAATACTGCCGCCAACCGCGTCGCGACTTCTTCATCGGCTACCATCTCCGCCTGCCCGAACGCATCTACCCGGGCAAGCACACGCTGCAGTTGACGATCGAAGACATCAACAGCAAAAAGCTAGGCCAGTCGTCGATCGAGTTCTGGATCAAAGAGCCCCGCAAGTGAGCTTCCGGAAGTCCTCTGTTTAGAACATGTAAAGGAATTACTTCCGGAATTCGTTTAGCCGCCGCCGGCACGGCGGTGAGGGTCGGATCTCCAATCTCATCGCCGTGCCGGCGACGGCTAAACGTCTCATCGCCGTGCCGGCGACGGCTAAACATCTCATCGCCGTGCCGGCGGCGGCTAAACGTCTCATCGCCGTGCCGGCGGCGGCTAAACGTCTCATCGCCGTGCTGGCGGCGGCTAAACGGCCTCTCCCTTGACGACCGCCGGGAAGTCGAATATCGTGGGGCCTGCAAACCCTTCCGACCAGAAACCCGGAGATCTCATCGTGCCAACCATCACGAATGTCGAGCCGCTGTTCTTGCGATACAAGTTCCCCCCTTCCATACATTACGAGTACAGCGGCGGTCTGGTCGAGAATCAGGACGTGGCCTTGGTACGCATCACATGCGATACGGGCCAGTACGGCCTGGGCGAAATCACTTTCGGCGAGTACTGCTACGAACCGATCCTGGGTCTGATCGAGCATTTCAAAACCCTGTTGGTCGGCCAATCCGCCATGGAAATCAATCGGGCCTGGGAACGCATGTACGGAAGCAGCGTGTTCTGGAATCGCCAGGGCGTGGGCATCGGCGTGATGGGGGGAATCAATCTCGCCATGTACGACCTGGTCGGAAAACTGCTCGACGTGCCCGTCTACCAACTGCTCGGCGGGCTGACCCGATCGCGCACCCGCATCTACGCCAGCAACGGACTGTTCGGCAAGCCGGAGCCGCTGATCGCCGACGCCAAGCGGGCTATCGAGTTCGGCTTCACCACCTACAAGATGCGCGTGGTCACCGCCGACACGATCATCCCGCTGGTGGCCGCGTTCAAGAAGGAACTGCCCGAGATGGACCTGATCGTCGACGCCGTGCAAGGTTCCTGTGCCGTGCCCTGGTCGCTGGCCGTGGCCAAACGGTTGGCCAAGGAACTTGAACCCTACGGCATACTCTGGTTCGAGGAGCCGTGCCGCGTGGAAAACATCGAGGGCTACGTCGAGATTCGCCAGTCCACGTCGATGAACATCGCCGGCGCCGAAAGCCTACCCACGGCCTTGGCGTTTCAGCCGTATATCGAGCGGGGCGCTTTCGGCCTGGTCCAGTTCGACATCGCCACGTCCGGTTTCACCGAAGGCACAAAGATCGCCAGTCTGGCCGCATTGCATCAGCGACCCATGGCGCCCCATTCCTGGGGCTCGATCGTCAGCGCCATGGCCGGTCTGCACTTTGCACTGGTCACGCCCAACTGCGCGATTACCGAGTACAGTTTCATGGACCATCCCATCAACGACCGCCTCTGTGTCGAGCCGATCCGCCCGAAGAACGGCTACCTCGACGCCCCAAAAACTCCCGGCCTGGGCATCAAGTTCGACGACGCGTTGCTAGAAGAATACCCCTACGTACCCACGCCAAACACGATGGTCCTGGCGGACGAAGCCGATATTGAATTGACTTAAAAACCATGCAAAACCGCAAGCGGCCAATCTCTAGTCCCTAACCCCTGGCTTCCCCCATGTCACGCCTATTATTTCCGCTACTGACCGCCTGTTGCTTGCTGTTTCCTGCAATAGCCCACCCGGCCGAGCGGCCCAATGTGCTCTTGATCCTCGTGGACGATCTTGGCTATGGCGATCTGAGCAGCTACGGGGCCAAGGAACTCGACACGCCGCACGTCGACCGGCTGATGGGGCGCGGGATGCGGTTTTCGCAGTTCTATGCCAACTGCCCCGTCTGCTCACCCACCCGGGCGGCTCTGCTGAGCGGTTGCTATCCCGACGCGGTCGGCGTGCCGGGCGTGATCCGAACGCACTCGAAGAACTCCTGGGGCTATCTCGACCCCGAGACCGTTCTGCTGCCGGCCGTATTGAAACGGGCCGGCTACCGCACGGCCATGGTCGGCAAGTGGCACCTGGGACTCGCCGAGCCCAATCTGCCGAACCAGCGCGGGTTCGACTTCCTTTGGGGGTACCTGGGCGACATGATGGACGACTACTACGATCACCGCCGGCATGGGATCAACTACATGCGCGAGAACACGACCACCATCGATCCTAAGGGCCACGCCACCGATCTGTTCACCGACGCCGCCTGCCGATGGTTGAAGCAGTATGACGAGAGCGAACCGTTTTTCCTCTACCTGGCCTACAACGCGCCCCACTCGCCGATCCAACCGCCGGCCGATTGGCTGGCCAAGTATCGGGCGAAACACCCGGACATTCCCGAGAAACGGGCCAAGTTGGCCGCCTTCGTCGAGCACATGGATGCGGGCATCGGCCGAGTGCTGGACACTCTGAAGCAGACCGGCCACGGCGAGAACACGCTGGTACTGTTTACCAGCGACAACGGTGGCGCCCCGTATCACGGCGCCGACAACGGCCCCTTGTCCGGCGGCAAACAAGAGATGCTCGAAGGCGGGATCCGCGTACCGATGTGTGCCGTCTGGCCCGGAAAGACCGCGCCCGGTTCACGTTCGGGTCGCGCGGCGGTGACCATGGACCTGTTTCCCACCATCTGCGAGGCGGCCGGGGTGAACTTCAACCAGCCGATCGACGGCCGCAGCATCCTGCCGACGCTGCTCGGGGAGCAACAACCGCCGGAAGACCGCTATCTGTTCTGGGTTCGCCTGGAAGGCGGCCGTCGCTACCACAGCCAGCCTTATTACGCCGTCCGCCGCGGCAACTGGAAACTGCTACAAAACACGCCCGACGAGCCGTTTCGGCTGTACAATCTACAGGAAGACCCCAAAGAAACGACCGATCTATCAAGCGAGCATCCGAAAATCCGCGCCCAACTAAAGCAAGCCCTCGACGCCCACATCACCCGCTGCGCCAAAGTGCCCTATCGCTTGCCGGGCGGGACAGGCCCGGGAGAGATTGGCAACTGAATCCCTTCCCAAATCCGTTTAGCCGCCGCCGGCACGGCGGTGAGATTGAACGCTCGGCTTTCACCGCCGTACCGGCGGCGGCTAAACGAAAACAACTGAATCCGCCCTCTTCGTTAGGCCTGCTCTTTCTCGTGCAGGTCGAAGACAACCCGGCCTTTCGGGTTGCGGCTGCGCTGGAGGCGGTAGCGGCGGTCCATTACGGCCGAGTGCTGATAGCCGTCGGCGTCGACCTCCGTCGGCTCGAATCCCGAGGGGCCGGGGCGGTGGATCCGAAAGAGCATGTCTTCCTTGCGGGCGTCGATCAGCCAGAACTCGCGGATGCCGGCCTTATGGTAGGCCGCCGGCAATCGCTCGGTATCTTTGCGAACCGACGCATCGCTGACGATCTCGACGATCAGGTCGACCGGACCTTCCAGTTCGACGTACCGGTCGGGCGCTCCGCCCGCCTTGGGGACCAAACGCACGCGGCCGTCGTCCAAGGAAGACTCCGACACAAACACCACGTCCGGCTCGACCGACAGTTCGGCCTTAGGGCAACAGACCCGAGCACGGTCGGTATACAATTCGCCGAGTCCCATCTCGCGAACGCGCCGCCCTAGAACACCGACCAACTCCGTCTTCAGTTTCCCGTGCGTGTGTAGATCTTCCGGGAAGATGTCGACGTCGATCCTCCCTGCAATGTAGTCGACGCGTCCCCGCTCGGGAAACGCGTCGGAGGTTGTCCACCGCCGGAAATCGGCCAAGCCGCCAAGGTTCATGGG
>CAYYOX010000251.1:5386-9178 GCA_964473065.1 uncultured Planctomycetaceae bacterium
GTTCATGGGAACCTCGAACTGCTCTTCCAAGACGAGTGTGATTGCCATGGCATCACCTATTGGCCGAGATCGGATGAATTCTGCCGCACACCCCTTATTGTAGGGTATCCGTCGCTGCTTTGCAAGCCGCAAGGCCTGCCGCGTCGGAAGACGGGTCTGCTTTTCGGCAATAGCCCGTCTCTTTCTTGTATTCGAGGATACCCAGATCACAGAGAGCCTTTAGATATGTGGCGGCGGTTTGCCAATCGGTATCCATCCGCTCGGCGATCTGCTCTATGTCGAGAGGACCCTCCTTGACGGCCTGCCAGATGTCGACAATCCGCAGGATCGTCTGGTCGGTGTAGTCCTGGCCTATCTTCTCCGGATCGATGCGTTGCAAGATCTTGCAGAACGCAACCCCGATCGGGAAGGCCACGGGGGCCACGATAGTCGCCCAGACCATGCTGAGGAACACCGCACCAATTAGGATCGGCAAATCGGTAAGTAGCTGCAAGACGACAAATTGCCCCCTTGCAACGTCGACGGCTACCCCCCAAAAACAGCCTAGGACGATAAACAGAGCGGCTGTCAAGTACACTGAGAAGATGCCCATTGTAACTAACGAACGTAGATTTCTGATCTTGCGCCGCAGAATCAAGACGGCCAACAGGTAGGCAAGACACATGATGCCCAGCCCCACCGGGTACAACAGGCTCGATTCCCGAGGGAAAGCGTCGTCGAAAAGAAGACCCGCGAGCACCGGCCAACATCCGACCATAGACGCCACCGTACCCATGGGCCAGGCGGCCAGATAGTAGGCCAAACGGCGATGGTCGGCACGCACGGCGGCATGCGTCCACCAAGTTCCGACGATCAGACTCGACGCCATGCCGCCGAACAGTGGCTGCCAAACCGTCAAGGAAAGAACGACCGATAGCCCCGAAACCACGATCAGCATGGTGGCCATGCTGAACTGAAACCGCCTGGGCTGCGAGTCTGGAATCATTGGCGTTTTCTCATCTACGACTATCTTGGCAAACATGCGTATTGCCTTGGCGAACAGCCGCTACGGTACGATTCTCGTATCCGGCAGCAACTCCTCCAACTCTCGCACCCCTTGGTCCGTGACCTGTGTCGTTCGTACCTTAACAACAAAGAGCCGCCGCAGTCGTTTCAGATGCACCAGACCAGCATCGGTTATCTGCGTTGAGTCCAAGGTCAATCGCCTTAGACGCGTAAGTCCGGCCAAATGTTTCAGTCCATCGTCCCCGATCGCAGTCCCGGTAAGGTCCAGCGACCGGAGCCACGTATGCCCGCTCAAATGCGCCAAACCGTCATTGCTAATCGGCGAGTTAGAGAGGTCGAGTCTTTCCAACCGGGGCATCTCGGCCAGGAGGGCCAGATCCGCGTCGGTCGGTTTGACGGCCGACTTCGAGAAGTCCAGATCGATGTCGCGGTCGCCACGAGAAACAGCCGGCTTGAGGTGCTCCAACTGCTCGATGATCTCGTCTTGCCGGACCCTTTGTTGAATCACGATCCCCAACCAACTGAAGCCGCAACTGGCCACCACGACCAGTAGCATGAGCGTTCGCAGACTGAATTGAAACGAGTAGCGCCGCACATCCGCCGGCCCCTTCTCGCCGTCAGCTTCCGCATCCGTTTTGCGATCCGGGCCAACCGTTTTCGTTCCGTCATGGACCGGCACAAATTGCCGAAGTGCCGCCGTAATAGTCTCCACCTGGCTCGGGCTTACCCGAAACTCCTTACAGATTGTGCGACATTGAAGAGACAGCCTCCGGCCTCCGGGAAGCCATTTGCAGTCCTTCACCTGGTCCCAAGGCACAAATACGGCCAATGCTCCAGATCCCCACACGACGCCTTCGTGGTATACATGCAGATGCAAACCGAGATACACGACGTACACAATGTACACGGAAGCAGAAAAGCTCAGACTAAAGACATTCATCGACAAATCGAACAACCTGCCTGATGTCCCCGTAAGCACAAACATCGCCGCGAGTAGCAGGACGCCAACAGTCGCCACGACGCGCCGTCGCACCAAGTGCGGCCGCTTCACCTTCAACAGCAGTTTGCCGGACCTTCGCGAAGCCCTCGCACTACCACCGGAGTTGCAATGCCACAGGAATCCGCAGGATGTCACGCCGGTCAGCGCCGCGGCGATCAGTTCCATCGCATGCCAACTTGCCATCACGCCTCCAGACTTCAGTCATGCAACGCGTGCGAAACGCACCAACCACTAAACGGACCGACACGCAAAGCACTGGTGTATTGTTCTCTGTGTCCTCTGTGTGCTCGGTGGTAGATATTTCGTCAGGGCGAGCCCTGACCTACGACGGCTACCGATTGCGGAATCGGGCCGAATCTTTTCGTTCCTCGCCGATCAACTTGGCCAGGGTCGCGGTGGCGCCGTCCAGGGCGATCATCTCGGGGTCGCTGTCCCAGCGCCATTTGACTTCGAGCTTGCCTTCTTTCAGGCCGCGGGGACCGACGACGACGCGCAATGGGATGCCGATCAGGTCGGCGTCCTTGAACTTCACGCCGGCCCGAACGTCGCGATCGTCCATCAGCACTTCGATGCCGGCGGTCGAGAGGTCGTCGTGCAACTGCCGGGCAACCTTCATCGTCTCGTCGTCGGTCACTTTCAGCGGCTCGATCAGCACTTCGTACGGGGCCAGGGCGACCGGCCAGATGATGCCGTTCTCATCGTGATTGGTCTCGATCAGCGAGGCCAGGATGCGGTTGACTCCGATGCCGTAGCAGCCCATGATGATCGGGTGCAACTGCTCCTTGTCGTCGAGGAAGTTGGCCCCCAACGCCTCGGAGTATTTCGTACCCAGCTTGAAGACATGGCCCGCCTCGACGGCATGTCGCAAGGCCAGCATGGCGCTGCAGCGAGGGCACGGGTCGTGGTCGACCGCATTGCGAAGGTCGGCGAACTGGTCGACCTGGAAATCGCGCCCAAGATTCACGCCTGTCAGGTGCGTGTCGGTCCGATTGGCCCCGACCACGGCGTTGGCGATCGGCTCGATGTCGCGGTCGGCCCAAATGGGAATCTTTTCGGCCATCTTCACCGGCCCGGCGAACCCGACCGCGGCCCCGGTCACTTCGCGAATCACGTCCGGCTCGGCCAGTTCGAGCACCTCGGCCCCGACGGCCCGGCGGATCTTGCCCTCGTTGCCGTCGTGGTCGCCGCGGATCAGCACGGCAATCGGCTTGCCGTCGGCCGAGTAGATCAAGGTCTTGATCATCTGCTGCGGCTGACACTTCAAAAAACTGCTGACTTGGTCGATGGTCGTGGCCCCAGGCGTGTCGACCTGTTCGAGGTCCTTTTGGGGCATCTTCCCGGGCACCAGATCGCGGCTGCCGATCTCGGCCCGTTCCTGGTTGGCCGCATAGCCGCATTCCTTGCAGTGCAGCACGGTATCTTCGCCGTTGTCGGCCGGGATCATGAACTCGTGGCTCGCATCGCCGCCGATCGGTCCGCTTTCGGCCTCCACGGGCAGGTACTTCAGGCAGCAGCGATCGAAGATCCGGCAATAGGCCGCGTACATCTTGTCATAGCTCTCCCCTAGCGACTCGACCGTGGCGTCGAAGCTGTAGGCGTCCTTCATCAGAAACTCGCTGGTCCGCAGCACGCCGAACCGCGGCCGCTCCTCGTTGCGAAACTTCGGGGTGATCTGATACATCGTGATCGGCAACTGCCGATAGCTGGCGATGTGCCGGGAAAGCATTTCGGTGATGATTTCCTCGCTCCGGCCGCTCTTTTCCCGGAGCAAGTTCGGCGATATACAG
>CAYYOX010000252.1:0-9167 GCA_964473065.1 uncultured Planctomycetaceae bacterium
TAATGTATAATGTCATTTTCACCAAGACCAACTTCAGATTGCTAAAGTGTTACCTTTTTCTTTACTTCCCAAATCCACAGTTCGCTGATCACTGCGTTGGTGCTTCCCTCGCGGCGGACGCTGAGTCTCATTTCGCCGCCGCGGGAAAAACTGACCGGCAAGATGAACCGCTTCTCGGCCGGCAGTTGCTTGTTGACTTCGTAGTCGGGCAGATGGATGCCGGGCACGGCCAGACGGACCATCCGACTGTCGGGCGAACCGACGATGACCGACTGCGTGCGGGCGCCGGCGTCGTAGTCCCACCATGTCAGGCCGGCCATGTAACGCTTCTTGCGGTCTAGCCCGGTGATCTTGAACACCACCTCATTGCCGGCGAAGAAGACGGTCGACTGCGTCGGCAGGGCCTCTTCCGCTTCGCTGTCAAACTGATAAACGAGGCTGGGGACCCAAGTGATCTTGACCGTCTCAGTCGTGGTCGACTCGGCCTGGCAGCCGCAATTGAGATAAGCCAACAACTTCGACCCCTCGGGCCCGTTCTCCCCCAGCGATTTCTCGCGATCGGCGATGACTTTCGGCTCGACGGGGATCAATGCCGGCGCGGTCTGGGCAAAGGCCGTGGCGGTGAACATCACCACGCAAAGACAAGACATTAGAAACCATCGCGACATAAGGGGCTCCTCTCTGAGCTTCGGAAGGTGGGAAACGTCAGGCATGTTCCTGCCAGCATAAGGGCCCAGTCGCCGAATGTCAAGGTTTCCGCTAGTTCCCCAGGGCCACTAGAGACCCCTCCTTTCCTTACTTGGTAATGCGTCGCAGACCGGGTATATTGTAGTTGGTAGCCGGGACGCCCGACGCGTCGCGGAGAATGGCCGTTGTTGAAGTAAAAACAGGAGAAACCCATGCCTTCGGAAATCAATCGTCGCGAGTTTGTTAAGGATTCGGTCGTTGCCTCGGCCGGAGCCGCGTTGGGGGCCGCCGCGTTGAATCAGTCGGCGCAAGGGGCCGAGGCCGATCCGCCGGCCGCGACCGACGCTTTTTTGATTAATAAGATCGCGACCCCCGAGATCAGCCGACTGCTGTTGGGCGGAAACCTGCTGACCCATTACACGCATAGCCGCGACCTGCGATATGTCAACTCCTTGGCCAAGCATTACAACACCCCGGAAAAGATCCTCGAGACCCTGGCCGTGTCCGAGCAGAACGGGATCAACACGCTGACCGTCCACGACGAACGCCCGTGCATGGAAATCCTCAAAGAGCATCGCCGACGGGGTGGGAAAATGCAGTGGATCACTTGTTCGTTCCACAAGTTGTCGGCCAGTTGGCAGGCCCAGGAGCAGCAGATTCAAGAGTTGGTCGACGACGGGACCGACTCCCTATACATCTCGGGCGTCGATTGCGACAACATGTGGGGGCAGCAGAAGGTCGACCTGATCGGCAAGGCGGTCGATGCGGCCAAGTTCCACGGGGTGACGTGCGGCATCGGGGCCCACAAGGTCGAGGTGATCGTCGAATGCGAGAAGGCCAAGTTCGACAACGACTTCTACGTCAAGACGTTCCATCACCACAGCTACCCCAGTGCCAAGTTGGATTACGATTCGATGTGGTGCTACAAGCCGGAAGACGTGATTCAGGTGATGAAGGACATCGAGAAGCCATGGATCGCGTTCAAGGTGATGGCCGCCGGCGCCATCCCGCCGCAAGACGCGTTCCAATATGCCTTCGACAACGGGGCCGATTTCGTGCTGGCAGGCATGTTCGACTACGAAGTGGCCGAGGACGTCCGCATCGCCCGCGAAGCGTTGGCTAAATGCAAACGAACGCGACCCTGGCGAGCGTAAGTGTTCTTTGAAATCCGCCAGTGAAACCGTTTAGCCGTCGCCGGCACGGCGATGAAGGACGAGCGTACAACTACATCGTCGTGCCGACGACGGCTAAACGATGAATGGATATTCTTCGGGAGAACCAAGTTCCCATGCAACGTCGAGAATTCCTGCAAACCAGTGCGGTCGCCGCGGCCGGGATGTGGATCGCACCGGGCCAAGGAGCCGGGGCTCAAGAAGAAGTTGCTCCTTCCGAACAGCTCAACGTGGCGCTGATCGGCGTCGGGCTGCAAGGTCGGGCGTTGATTAACGCGGGACTTCAAATTCCCGGCATTCGATTTCGTGCAATCTGCGATATATGGGAATATGCTCGCGGCTATGGGCAGCGTTACTTGAAAAAGTACGGCCACGAAGCGCCCGCCTACGCCGACTATCGCGAGATGCTCGATACGGAAAAAGATCTCGATGCCGTGCTGGTGGCCTCGCCCGACTTCGCTCATGCCGAGCAGACCAATGCGTGTCTTCAGGCCGGGTTGCACGTCTACTGCGAGCCTATGATGTCGCACACGCTCGACGGGGCCCGGTCGATGGTTCAAACCATGAAGCAGACCGGCAGGCTGTTGCAGATCGGCTACCAGCGACGCAGCAACCCGCGCTACCGCCACGTGGCCGAGAAACTCCTCGGCGAGGCCGACCTGCCCGAGCGACTGACGCACGTCAACCTGCAATGGGTCTTCCCCTGGAACGAAGACATCGGTTGGCCCCGACGGTTCGAGATTCCCGAGGCGACGTTGAATCAGTACGGCTATGCCAACATGCACGAGTTTCGCAACTGGCTCTGGTATCCGCATTACTGTGCCGGACCGTTCCCTGCGTTTGTCTCGCAGCAGTTGGACGTTTGCGACTGGTTCCTTGGCACGCCGCCGTCGTCCGTCATGGCCAGCGGCAGTGCGGAACACTACGAGAAACGCCCCAGTCTGGACAACGTGATGGCCGTCTACGAGTATCCGACCGAAGACGGCGTCGTGCGAGCCTTTTCGCAGATGCTCACCACGACCAGCGCCAACGGGCAGCGCCACTTCGAGCACTTTCTTGGCGAAGAAGGGTCGATCAAGATCTCCGAGAACCCCAAGTGGACCGCCATTTATCGCGAGGACCTGGCCGCCGATTGGGACGAGTGGGTTCGGGCCAACTACGTCGTCAAGCCGAAGTCCGCAGCCGACAAACCGGCCACCGACGGCACCGAAGCCGAGGAGTCGGCCCCCGTGGAAACCTACGAGATGCCCGTCGTACTCGACCAGCCCTTGCATCAGCCGCACCTGGAGAACTTCGTCAACGCGATCCGCGGCAAGGCCAAGCTCAACTGCCCGGCCGACGTGGCCTACCGCAGTCAAGTGGCCGCGCTGAAAGCGGTCGAAGCGGTCAAAGCCAAGCAGACGCTAGCGATAGATGGTCTATAAAGCCGCGACCGTTGGTCGCGCCGAAACATGATTGCGGGTTGTCATTTCAATGCCGCGTGGGGCGCGACCAACGGTCGCGGCTTTATATGAGCCAAGAACGACAGGCCATGGCCACGACGTTTTGCATTAGCGTGGCTGATACGGACTACGCGCGACAGGCGGCCGATGCGGCATTGGCCGAGTTGTCGCCGCTGGAAGACCGGCTGAGCCGGTTCGTCGAACACAGCGACATCAACCGTATCAATCGCTTGAAACGCGACCAGTCGACCGTCGTGTCGCTCGACGCGTTCGACTGTTTGACGATCGCGCTGAGAATGTATCGCGAAACGGGCGGTGCATTCGACATCGGCTATCGATCCCGTTCACGCCGACCGGCCGGGCCGGGCTTCACACTCGATCAGGCCGACCGGACCGTGCATGTTCTGGTCGATGATCTGCAATTGGACCTCGGCGGCATAGGCAAGGGGTTTGCCTTGGATCGCATGGCGGCCGTGCTTCGCGAGTGGGACATTCGCTCGGCCCTGTTGTGTGCCAGTACAAGCACTTATCTGGCCATGGAACGACCGTCGGGCAAAGCCGGTTGGCCCGTGCATTTCGGACCGTCGAGCGATCGGCATGAGGAGCTTTTGACCGAGGCGGCACTGAGCAGTTCGGGCCGAACCGTGCAGGCCGACCATATCGTCGATCCGCGCACCGGCCGGGCCGTCGACGACCGGCTTCGCTGTTGGGTTCGGGCGTCCCACGGAGCCACGGCCGACGCCCTGTCGACCGCGGCAATGGTTATGAGTGAGGCGGAAATCCGCCAGTTTCGCCAGCGGCATCCAGAGGTAACCGTTTACGTGTTACCTATAAAGCCGCGACCGTTGGTCGCGCCCAGGACACGGAATACAACGTAAATCCGGCAGTTTGATCACCATCGGCGCGACCAGCGGTCGCGGCTTTATAGATTGGGTCCCGACATGCACATTGAAAACCTGTTCGACGGAATTCCTGGCGAATTGCCCCAGGAGCTGTTCACGGACCTCCTCAATAGGGCCGATTTCCGCATCGAGCGGATTGTCTCCGACGGCCATTCCTCGCCGGACGGATTCTGGTATAATGACGATAGTCACGAATGGGTAATCCTGCTCCGGGGCAGTGCGGTGATCGAGTTCGAGGGAGAAACGGATCCGGTGGAACTTCGGCCCGGTTCGTATGTGAACATTCCGGCCCGCAGGAAACACCGCGTGGCCCGGACCGCTTCGGATGAGAAAACCGTCTGGCTGGCCATTCACTATTGACGATTGCAGCGACAAGCTATGAATTCCTTAGCCGGCCATTTCCTGATCGCCTCGCCCCATCTGGCCGATCCCAACTTCGTCAGGACGGTCACGCTGGTGGTTCAGCACACGGACGAAGGGGCCTTGGGGCTCGTGTTGAATCGACCCACCGGCAAGACCGTCAAGGACCTCTGGGACGAGATCGGCAAGGTCCCGTGCGAGAACGAGTTGCCTGTCCACCTGGGCGGACCCGTGCCCGGCCCGCTGATGGCGTTGCACACGAATCGGGAGTTTTCCGACATGGAGGTCCTACCCGGCGTGTTCCTTTCGACCGACGAGGAGAGCCTCAACGTGCTGGTCGCCAGCGAGCAGCGGTCGTTGAAGCTACTGGCGGGCAACGCCGGTTGGGCGGCCGGCCAATTGGAAAGCGAGTTCGACGCCGGCGGCTGGCTCACCCTGCCGGCCACCAGCGAGTTGATCTTCTACGACGGGTTCGATCTGTGGGAAAAGGTCGCCAAGCAGTCCGGCCGCGCAACGCTCCGCGACATGCTCGACCTGAAAGACATGCCCGACGACCCGTCGGTTAATTGAGCAATTGTACTGGAATAACTTTGGGATTGGTGCGTTTCACGCACCCTACACTGAGGAAAAACAATGAAGAAGAATATCGCGACCGCTATCTTGACACTCACCGTGTTGCTGTCCATTGTTATCACGTCATGCGCTGCGCAAACGGTGCAGCACCGCTTGCTTTGCAGTGATGTCGGGGCCAAGCGTGTCTTCATAATATCGGCCGAGGGGACGATCGAGTGGGAGTATCCGGCAGACCAATGCACGGACGCCTGGATGCTTCCTAGCGGTAACGTCCTGATGAGTTTTACAGGAGAAAAACGTGGTGCTCGCGAAGTAACTCCGGACAAGAAAGTCGTATGGGAGTATACGGCCGGCGGCGAGATCTGGGGCTGTCAGCGGCTGGCCAATGGCAGTACGCTGGTCGCCGAGTGTACGGCCAAACGCTTGGTCGAGGTCGATAGTAAAGGAGAGATCGTCAAGATTGTGTCCGTCGAGTCGGGCGGCAACGTACACATGGGAATGCGCTATGCACGGCAACTGTCCAACGGAAACTACCTGATCGCCCTGCTCGACGATAAGGCGGCCCGAGAGTTGGACCCTGCCGGCAAGATCCTACGCGAGTTCAAAGTGCCGGGCCTGGCGTTCAGTGCGGTTCGACTGGAAAACGGCAACACGCTAATCGGCTACCGCAACGGGGTCGTCGAAGTGGATCCCCAGGATAAAGTCGTCTGGCGTCTGACCCAAGAGGACGTGCCGGACGTGAAGCTGTACTGGATCAACGGCGTCCAACGGCTCCCCAACGGCAACACGGTAGTCGGCAACTGGTTCATCCACCAGCGTCGCAGCGACAGCACGCCGTTCTTCGAGGTGACGCCCGACAAGAAGGTCGTCTGGAAGATGGCCATGCACGAGCGGATGTCCGATCCCATAGCGATCCAGATGTTGGATGTCACCGATGCCACGCGGCGCTAAAAAGACAATTCGTATTTCGGAATACACCAGGAAACGAGTATGGTGTGCCATTCCTGAAAGAGTATTGTGTGTCAAGGAGGGTCTTCGATCGTTTTCACATCGTCAAACTCTACAACGACAAGCTTTCGGACCCGCGATGCACCATGTATCGCGAACTCACGGCATGCATCAGAAGAAGGCCCTGAAGGATGTGCGTTGGCTGTTGCTTTGTGGTGATGGCTGCAAAGCCGCAAGCGGCCTGTTCTACCCCGTATAGCCGTCCGGCAAATCCCCTTGACGGATTATGCCACGGCGATTCTGTGTTAATCTGCGTCAACAGGGAGGACAATGCGGGCTCAGTGGGAGCCGAGTTGTAAGGAATCGGAGAATCCGCTTTTCACTTTCTCTCGAAAGGTGTAGAATTCCGTTGGCGTCGAGGTGAACGGGCTGCTTTGTCTTTCGCACTTCCCTTAGTTCTGCGTTCACTTCATTCGTTTCGGCGTGTCGGCGACTTATCCATACAACTGATGTCGTTTATCGGGAACGTATACAGCGAGCGTTTCGTACGCCGCCAGTGCGGCTTGGCTATCATAGCGTAGGTACCGTAGCGTTTATTCGCTACACGGGGCCAGGATCAAGATCCGGCACTTGCCTGTCGGCGACCGATTCCTGGCCCCGCTTTTTTGCACCGGAGCAGCCATCACGCTAAAATCACTATCCACTAACCACTGCCCACTGCGTCTCCATGTCCGATTTCACCCAACAACGCCATCAGCCGGTCACGCCCTTGAAGCAGCCGCGAGAACTCATCGTGGCCTGTCCGCCGATGCGCAGCAACGTGAACGTCTCGCGAATCGTTCGGGCGGCCGGTTGTTGCGGCGTACGACGGATGATCTGCTGCGGCAACGCCAAGGTGATCGGCAAGATCGCGCGCGAGACGGGCGACTCGATCGAAGTCGAAGTGCATCGCACCTTGCCACCCGTGTTGAAACGGCTCAAGGCCGAGGGCTATCAACTGGTCGGGCTGGAGCAGACCAGCGGCTCGCAATCGCTGTACGAATTCCCCTTCCAGCGCAAAACCGTGCTGATTATCGGCAACGAGCGATTGGGTATCGAAGAGACCGTGTTGAAAACGCTCGACGCGGTGGTCGAGATCCCGGTTTACGGCCTGCCCTACAGCCACAACGCAGCCACCTCGGCCGCCATGGCGCTGTACGAATTCTGCCGCCAATATCCGGACGGGTAAACAGCAAACGGTCCGGCCCGGCGTGCCCTGTTTGCATCATGTCTCTCGGTGCCTTATCGTGAGCCGCGCACCATAGACCGCTTCGTCGTGATTACATACGGCAATCAGTCGGCCGGCTACCTGACGCTCGTCTGGGGCGTGACGGACTACGAAATCCAAACTTGGGACGCCGGCACAAGCCAATGGAAAACGACCGTCACCGAAGCGGAAGGCCGAGCGGCGCAGGTCCGCGTGCATAACCTACCGAAGCCGATCCAAACCGACAAATTCCGCATCATGGTGCACCGCGTAGCCCCACCCGACGGTCGCGCCCGGCTGTTGCAGTTGGAAGCCTTGGGGCGAATCCGACTGAGAAACCAAACGCTAAGTTCTAAGGCGAATTAGCGCTTCGGGTTGACGCGCGGGGTGACGGCGACGATCAACTGGCGGTGGCCGTCTTCGACGCGACGCTTCAGCCCGCCAAGGACAACCGTCTGGCCGTCTTTGGCCCAGATGGCAGTCTGGAGAGTCGTCTTTCCGAGGATCGGGCCAGTCGTTCCACTGCCGTTCACAATCGATGCGTGTTCGACGTGGAGTTCCATCAGGACCGCGCCCTCGGGCGAGATTCGGGGAGTGAGTTCGATGGTCAGCCCGACTTCTGTTTGCTCGATTCGATTGCCTTTGTCCGGCCCATCCGTACCCGGTCTGAGCGCGACGGTGGGCACGGTCTCTCCGATTCTGATGGTGGCCAGTTGGTTGTCCAGTGTCATGATCTGTGGCTGGCTGAGGATCTCAAGACGGTCATGCTTCTTGGCCCATGCCAACCACGCCGCCCCGTCTTCTTTCATCTGCGGCATCTTTTCCTTCGCCGAATCGCCACTCACGGGGTCGTTTGTTTTGCCGTCGCCCGAAGGGAGCAACAACTCGGCGATACACATTTCGACCATCACCAAGTCCGGTTTGGCGTCGAGTTGCGCAACTAGTTCGGTCAACTCGTCCACAATCTCCGGCGTCGCGCTGATCAATAGGCTGTTGGAAATCGGTTCCGGAACGAAAACCGCACGGCCGGGAATCAGGGCTTCCTCGTCCGGCTCTCGGAACTTCTGTTGGCTATCGAGGAATTCCTCTAGCGTTTTGGCTACGGAGATTGCCGGAACATGGCTTAAACGGATCACCAGCCGCCTAGGTTGCTCAACCGGCGCTACCTTCGGGGCGGGCATCGGCTGCGCGGCTTGAACTGGCACGGGAACGGCCTTCGGGGCCATCGCAGGCTCGTAGCGCGAGATTGTGGGTTGGTGAGCACTGGGGACTTGCTCTTTATCGATCAGGTCCGCCACCGCCCTAAGTAAACGGGCGTCGCCGGGCCCCAGCGGCGACTTGGCGGCTCGTTCCAACAAATCGCTTACCGCAACGGCAGTCGGTTTGGGTGTTTTATCCTTTGCCGGATCCTTGGCCGCAAGGGCCGGTAGTGTGAGACAAACGACCAACGAGATGCTCAAACCCGCCTTGATCATGACGATCCTCCTTGAATTCTGCAGAATGTCCGTGATTTGCCCCGTCGCCTCTTGGGCGGGGAATTCGAGGGCGGATTGTACGGCGTCCCGTCTAACGCAACAACATCAGTTAGCCCGATAGCCGCCGCGGCGTGCAAATCGCACTTTGCGAGTTTTCGAATCGTTGACGGACAATATGGGTGATTGCTGTATACGCCACTGTGTGGCACCACTATGTCTGTAAAGTATGCGGATAAAAGTTGAGTGACGTTTTGCGTGATATGACCTTCCCCATGGCTCCGTGGGCGGCAACTAGTACAATGATCAAGGATTCACCCGCCCCAGATTCCTTTCCGGAGAAGGTCCGATGAGACTGCTGTTTG
>CAYYOX010000253.1:0-3121 GCA_964473065.1 uncultured Planctomycetaceae bacterium
GTATAGAGCGTGACTTCCGAGCCCTGGACCTCGTTAGCGTGGATGGCGCCGTCGATCCAAAAGGCCGGCTTATCGCGGTCCTCTGCCTTGTTGAAGTTGGTAATGGTAAGCAGCCACATCTCGCGCCCGTCGTGCGACTTACCCAGGCTTTGGAGCCTCGCACGCTCAGGATGCGCAGCGGCCAGGGATTTCAGAATCGCGGTGATCCGTTGATAGTCGTGGTAATGGTTCCACCGCACGACGACTTTCGGATCGGCCGGAGCGCCGACCGGTTGATACCGCTTCGGCGGCTTCGCGACGGCGGCCGATGTGCATAAACAGATTGCCAGAACGAGTGGGGCCATGTGGAACGGTTTGCTTAGTCGTCTACTCATGGCTGCGGTTGCTCCCTAAGTTGGACCTTTTTCGCGACACTTCCCACCGAAGGACTCCATGCCCGCACGCGGAGAGTTTCCGGTTTCTCGCCCGAGACGAGCACCAGCCAAGAACGTTCCTCTCGCCCTCCGCGGCCGGCCAACGGCGGAAGCTGTACTCGGCTGTGCCCGGTCACCAAGGAGGTTCCCTTCGGCAACATCAGCCGCACTTGGACCGGATGCGGCTGCTTCGTGAGGCGGCCCATCTCCGAGACGGTGGGCAAGTAACCTTCGTTGCCGATGACCGCCGTCACGCGCCACACACCGCCGCCGAGCGATTCGGCCTTGGCCTCTTCAATCACCAGTCGTGGAAGCTGCCGCACGAGCCGACGTACGAATTCCGCGTGCTTCTCCGCCAAGCAGTCCAACGCGTCGCTCGGCGGATTCCAACGCAAAAACGGCTTGAACCCGCCGACTTCCACCTTCTTGTCCGGGAAATCCGGGTGCTCGATCTCTTGCCAAGCGACAAACCCCTCGACTGCCTCGCGGTCGAACCACTGCAGGGCATTCAACTCGTCGGCGCCACGCTTGTCCTCGGGCGGCTTCTCCTTGGACGACTCTTCTTTGTCCTCTTCCTTGTCCGCCTTCGGTTGTTCCGCAGCAACTTTAGGGATCCACCATCCACGCCCAGCGAACGACCAGCGACCGAAGTGGAAGTAGGCCCACTCGCTAAAAGAACCTTCCCCCTTGGGCGACTCGGGAGCGTCTTTGCCTCCGTGAATCTCTTGATACAACTCCACCACATGGTCGAAGTATCCCGCGTCGGCCTTTAGCAGCGAGGTCTTGATCCGTTTTGACTCGGCGGCCTTGTCCGGCTTCCAGGCGTGCATCAGGTTGTCTTCGGGCGAAAAGCTCACCACGGCCGCGATGTTGGGATGCGAAAAGGCAAAGTCGGCCACCGCCCGGGTTTCTATCTCCGAGACCTGATGCGGCCCGGCGCCTTGGCCGAAGTAGGGATATCGAAACGTGAAGTTCCGATTAAACGCAACGCCGCCGCTCGGATCTTCGCCCTGTTGCTCGTCCTCGTCGTTATCCCGCCCCTCGGGAAACAACAAGTAACGCCCGCGCTCGTTCTTCTTAGGATCCGCCTTGATCATCACCCGCGCGTCGTCCGGATGCGGCAGGTACGTCCCCTTGGGATCTTCGACGCGGATCATCGTGATCAGTCCGTCGCCGTTGAGATCCTCCGGCCCGTCTTCGTCCACTTCGCCGTCGCGATCGTCGTCGACCGGCCGCTGGTTGCCGGTTTGTTCGACGTAAGGAACACGAAAGAACGCCTCGCACGCATCGGGTGCCGCGCGAGGGATTACGTAGAAGCTAACCCGACCGAGCATCTTCCGCACCCGCTTGTCGGCCTCGGCCTGCTGTACGATCTTCCTCGCAACGCGCAGGGCCAACTCGCTGCCGAGTAAGTGCGGCGGGTGCACACCGCCGACAATCAAGACGGCCGGCTTGCGATCCACCTTGCCGGCGCCAATCCGCAACAGCAGGACCTCTCGGCCGCCGAGCGTTTTTCCCAGCGACTCGATCCGTGCATATTCCGACTCGGCGATCGACTCCAACTCGACGCGAAGCGCCTGATAGTCGCGGTATCCCTCGATCATCGGCTGACCGGCCTGGGCACGGCTCAGCGTAATCAGCAAGCCAATCAAGAGGGAACGAACACAAGCGTATCTCATTTGAATTCCTCGCAGGGTGCATCTTCGATGTCAATCAACCACCGCGACCGACAGGCCAATCTTCGGCACGAGCCGCTGGCACCATTATACCAACAAGACCCGCCCTGCGCAACTCGCCCGCCCTGCAAGAGTCCGAGCAGGGAAAAAGCGCGGATTCGGGCCTTTGCGCGGGGTGGGCTCGCTCCTATAATACGGTAAGTCACGGTATACATGCGTTCCAAGATGCCTTCGGCCAGCAAGCCGCCATGTCGACCTCCACCAACATCGACCCCAAGAAACACCTCGCCCGGTTCGGCCTTTCTTCGTTCCGTCCGGGACAGGAAGAGGTGATTTCGGCCGTCTTGGCCGGCGAGGATTGCCTGTGCGTAATGCCCACCGGCGGCGGCAAGAGCCTCTGCTATCAGTTGCCGGCCGTGGCGCTCGGCGGCGTGACGCTGGTGGTCTCGCCGTTGATCGCGCTGATGAAAGATCAGGTCGATCAGCTTCTCGCACACAAACTGCCGGTGACCTTCATCAACAGCACGCTCTCGATGGCCGAGCAGTCGGCCCGGCTCGACGGCATTGCCGCCGGGCAATACCAACTGGTCTACGTCGTGCCCGAGCGATTCCGCAGCGGCCGGTTCCTCGAAGCGGTCGGTGCGGTGGGAGTAAAGCTATTGGCCATCGACGAGGCCCATTGCATCAGCGAGTGGGGGCACGATTTTCGGCCCGACTATGCTCGGTTGGGATTCTTTCGCCACAAACTGGGCCGCCCGACGACCATTGCCCTGACCGCCACCGCCACCGACCGGGTGCGCCGCGATATTGTCGACCAACTCGATCTGAAAGAACCCCGCACGTTCATCACCGGTTTCGCACGAGAGAATCTGTTTTACGAAGTCGTGCGGCCGGGAAGCGAGCGTCAGAAGGCCGACATGCTGGTCCGGTTCCTGGGCCAAACGCCCGGCGCGGGCATCGTCTACGCCTCGAGCCGCAAGCGAACCGAAGAGGTCGTGCTCTACGATCGGCAGTAGGGCCACACGCGTGCTC
>CAYYOX010000253.1:3131-9110 GCA_964473065.1 uncultured Planctomycetaceae bacterium
GACCCGTATACTATCTGCAGCGGTCGTGCAGACGATCGTCTATCAGACCGGTCGTTCGGCTGCCGTTTACCATGCGGGCTTGATGCCCGACCAACGCCGCGCGACCCAAGAGGCCTTCATGGCCGGCAAGAACGAAATCGTGGTCGCAACCGACGCCTTCGGCATGGGGATCGACAAGTCGGACGTGCGGTTCGTCGTCCACTACAACCTGCCGGGTACGCTGGAGGCCTACTATCAAGAGGCCGGCCGCGCCGGACGCGACGGCAAGCCGTCGAGATGCCTGCTGTTGTATCACTCGTCGGACCATTACATCCTGGAATACTTCATCGAAAGTGCGTACCCAGGCCGGGAGCACGTGGCTGCGGTCTACAAGTTCCTATGCGGCCTTCGCGATGATCCGATCGAACTGACCCAGGCCGAGATCAAGGAAGACTTGAACCTGCCGATCGGCAACGACGGCGTGGGCAACTGCGAGCAACTGCTGGAGAGTGCCGGCGTGCTGGAGCGGCTCGGTATGGGTCAAAACATGGCGGCCGTCCGGCTCGACAGCGATCAGCCCACCCTGGTCGACTTCCTACCCAAGCAGGCCAAAGTCCGACGCCGCGTGCTGCAGGCCATCGAGCGGATCGTGGGCGAGAGGCGCAACGAGATGGTCCATTTTCACCTGCACGAATTGGCTGCTGAGTCCGAACTCGACACGACCAGTCTGGGCGGTGCCTTGCGCGAACTGGGCAACTTGGAATCGTTCACCTACGTGCCGCCGTTTCGAGGTCGGGCCATCCGGATGATCCGCCGCGATCTGCCGTTCGACGAGTTGGATATCGATTTCGAGGCCCATCAAAAGCGAAAAGCGGCCGAGTACGAGAAGCTCCAGCAGGTCGTCCGATTCGCCACGGGCGGCAAGTGTCGTCAAGGAGAAATCCTCCGCTATTTTGGCGAAAAGGACCCCCAACCCTGCGGGCATTGCGATAATTGTGAAGAAAACAACGCCGAAGAACCCACGGGAGATGTCACCACAGACGAATCTCCCGAGGTAACCAACCATCCGGCCGTCATCGAGGCCGCTCGCATGGCGCTCAGCGGCGTGGCCCGAGCCGAAACGCGAATCGCGTGCGGTAAGAACCTGATCGTGCAGATGTTATGCGGCTCAGGCAGTGCGAAAATGAGCAAGTTGGGCTTGAACGAGTTGAGCACATTCGGGCTACTGAAACACTTGAAGCAGACCGAGGCGGCCATGCTGATCGACGGGCTGCTGGCCGTCGGCTGCCTGGAGCAAGAGGAGATCGAGCGATTTCGCCCCATCATGCGATTGACCGACCTGGGCACGCAGGTAATGAAGGACACAACCACCTTACAGACAACCTTGCCCATTCCGGTCGGACTGGTACGAAAGCTGCAAGGGACCAGTTCGGGAAAAGAACACGTTCAACTCGATGAATCCTTCGATGTCGACTTGTCGCTTCTGAGTCGTTTGCGGCAATGGCGCGGCGAGCGGGCGGCAGCGGCCAACGTGCCAAACTATCATATCCTCACCAACAAGACTCTGGAAGAAATCGCTCGACGTTGTCCCCGTTCGTCGGACGACCTTCTGGGGGTCAACGGAATCGGCCCGGCAAAACTGTCCCAATTCGGCGCCGACCTGCTCGAGCTGATCGCGTCGGACGGGCAGCCCCAACCAAGTCCGACGCAACCGGATCATGCCACCGAATCGCCAAGAGAGAGCGAGCCGCCAATTGCCGCCGAGGCGCCTTCTTCTACCGAGCGCGAACCACCGATTCACGGCCCGGCGGAACCTGAAGCCGATGTGCCCCGGCCGTCGCACTATTGGACGTGGCGGCTGCTGGCGGCCGGATTTACGCCGGACGAGTCTGCCGCCATTCGGGGCCTTGAGCGGAAAATCGTGATCGATCACGCACTGCGTGCCGTGGACAGCGGCTGGACTGTCCGCGCCGAGTGGTGCTTTTCATCCGCCGCACTGGCTGTCCTGCGGGAGGCCGTCGGGGATGGTTCACACGAGCAAATTCGCCCCCTGATGGCCCAACTTCCGGACAATTTCCGCTATGAAGACGTCAAACTTTACATCCAGTGCCGGGATGGACGATCGGGCATCTAAGCCAAAAAGCGGCCGACGCACCCCTCTTGCGGGCCACCCGGTCGAAACCCGGCTCACGATGAGGTACAATTCCATGGACATGACTCCGTAAGCCAACCTTGGCTGTGCTTTTCTCGTTGAACCTTCTCGTATTGCACGGAAGCCAACGGCCCTCCCTGTTTGAAGGATCTTTGATGGACGACCTACCAAAAAAAACCTCGCCCGACGGCGCCACGCCGAAAACATACCGCAACACTTCGAGCCTCTGGCTGCTGCTGGTGCTGGCCTCGGTGATTGCCTTCCTCTGGATCAGCGGACGAGGGAACGACCGTTCGATCATCAGCTACGGCCTGTTCCGCGCCGAGTTGGAGAAGGAAAACATAGTCGAAATCAACGTTCAAGGCGAGCAGATTCGCGGCGAGTTCAAGACGCCGCCGGCGGATCCCGAAGGAACCAAAGATAACGACGGAAAAGTTCTCCAACTCAAAGAGAAGTTCATCACCACCTTGCCGCCCTATCCGCTGGTCGATCGCCAACTGGACGAGGTCTTGATCGAGAAATTGGGCGTAAAATACAAGGCCACGCCGGAGACCGACAACACGGGCATGGTGCTGGCCGTCTATCTTCTGATCACGATCGGACTATTCGTTGTCATTTGGTTCATGTTTCGTCGCGCCCGCGACCAATTCATGGGCGGCGGCATGTTGGCCGGATTCAGCAAGAGCCCGGCCAGGCGATACGAATTGGGTGATAAGCCTATCACATTCGATGACGTAGCCGGGCTGGAAGGCGTCAAGCACGAGTTGGAGGAGATCGTCGAGTTCCTCAAGGATCCCAAGAAGTTCCAACGGCTCGGCGGCCGCGTGCCCAAGGGCGTGCTGCTGATGGGACCGCCGGGAACCGGCAAGACGCTGCTCGGTCGGGCCATCGCCGGCGAAGCGGATGTGCCGTTCTACTCGATCAACGGGTCCGAGTTCATCCAGATGTTCGTCGGCGTGGGGGCCAGCCGGGTTCGCGACATGTTCTCCACGGCCAAGGACAACGCCCCTTCGATCCTGTTCATCGACGAGATCGACGCCGTGGGCCGACATCGGGGCGCCGGCCTCGGTGGCGGACACGACGAACGCGAGCAGACGCTCAACCAGATCCTCAGCGAAATGGACGGGTTCACGCAGAACGAGTCGGTCATCGTCGTGGCCGCCACCAACCGGCCCGATGTGCTCGACCCGGCCTTGCTGCGGCCCGGACGGTTCGACCGGCACATCACGGTCGATCGGCCTAGCCACAAGGGTCGGCTGGCGATCTTCGGCGTCCATACGCGAGAAGTCCCCTTAAGCGACGACGTGAACATGGACAAGCTGGCCGCCGGATCCGTAGGGTTGACCGGCGCCGATATCCGCAATATGGTCAACGAAGCCGCACTCTGGGCCGCCCGTCACGACAAAGACTATGTCGAGATGTCCGACTTCGAGCACGCGCGAGACAGGGTGCTCATGGGCGCCAAGCGCGAAGACGTGCTCAACGAGAAAGAGAAGTCGATGACCGCCTATCACGAGTCCGGTCATGCCTTGTTGGCCTGGCTCGTACCCAGCGGCGATCGCCTGCACAAGGTCTCGATCATCCCGCGCGGCCGCGCCCTGGGGGCAACCCAACTGCTGCCCACGGAAGATCGGATGAACATCGGCGAGAGCGAGCTACACACGCGGCTGTTGTTCTTGCTCGGCGGCCGGTCGGCCGAGAAGCTGGTCTTCGACGAGTTCAGCGCCGGCGCCGAGGACGACCTGAACAAGGCCTCGCAACTCGCCCGACGCATGGTGACCCACTGGGGTATGAGCGAAAAGCTCGGACCGATCGCCTTCCACGACGGCGACGAGCAACCGTTCTTAGGCAAGGAGATGGCCGTCCCGCGGCGGTTCAGCGAGCACACGGCCGAGGTGATCGACGAAGAGATCGGCCGAATCCTCCAAGCGGCTTCCGAGAAGGCCAACACCATGCTGAGAGAGCACCGCGACAAGCTCGACACGCTGGCCAAAGGCCTCAAGGCCGAAGAAACCCTCAACGAAGACGACATCGAGAAGCTCATCGGCCCGCCCGCCTATCAAAAATCGCCGCAGACGGATTAGCCGCTTGGCACGCTTTGCAGCAAACCCTGTTATTTCCCTTCCATCATTTTAATCCGATGATGGGGCGACGATTGGGCCATGAGGTCGTCCTCCTGCGCTTGCGTGAGGATCTGCGGCTTGCCCACAATGGACGCGGCCACCAGCGACTTGGCGGCATCTTCGACGATCAGGCTGCGGTAGAACGCCTGCCTCATGTTCACCCCCAACGCACAAATGCCGTGGTTGGTCATGAAGATCGTGTCGCCCTCTTTGGATGCTTCGGTCACGCAATCGGCCAGGTCTTGGGTCGTTGGCGTAATGTAAGGAACGGTCACACGCCGGCCCAGGTCGTTGACGAACTCGGCGAACATGGGCATCTTGTCCAGCTCCACGCCCGCACTAACCACGCCGCACGCCCAAGGCGAATGCGTATGGAACACCGCGTTGGCGTCCGGCCGGACTCGGTAGATCCCCAGGTGCATGTTCACCTCAGAGGTCGGCTTGTGCGGGCCTTCGACCTGCTGGCCGTCGGCAAGGTTCATGCCGCACAGATCGTCGGGTCCCATGTCGTCCATGGCCATCCCGCTGGGTTTCATCCAGATGATTTCGCCGTCCCGGGCGCTGATATTCCCGCCGGCGCCGACCACCAGATGGGCCGCGTAGATCTTCTTGCCGTATTGGATCAGGTCTGCTTTGACGGAGGACATGGGTCGGTTCCTTTATTGCGGTTGTATGTGGGTTCGCTGCAAAGCCGCAAGCGGCTAAGTTAGCCGTGGGGGTGGACGATGATCTTCATGCCTTGCTTGGTTTCCATGGTCTCGAAGGCGTCGTTGATCTGGTCCAAGGGAAAGTGGTGCGTGATGATCGGGTCGGTGCGGACCTTGCCGGCTTCGATCAGCTTGATCGCCATTTCGTGGTGACGCGGCACACAGCCGTGCGAGCCGGTGACGAAACATTCCTTGTAGTGGATCGTGTTCGAGAGGACCGACATCGGCCGCACGTCTTTACCCAGCCCGCCGAACAGGTTGACCACGCCGCGATGGGCCACCATCTCGATCGCCTGCTCGTGGACCTCGACCGAACCGCTGGTGGTGACGACCACGTCCGGCCCGGCCCCGTCGGTCTCTTCGAGACATCGGGCGACCGGATCTTCGTCCAAGGTGCTGATGTAGACGTCGGCGCCGTACTTCTTCGCGATCTCCATCCGCGGTTGGCTCCGCTGTATGCAGATCACCTTGATCGCTCCCATGATCCGAGCCAGATCGATCATCATGCAGCCGATCGGTCCCATGCCGAAGAGCACGACCGTCTTACCCAGCGACATATTGACCAGTTCCAGCCCGTTGATTCCGCAGGCCAGCGGCTCGGCCAAGGCGGCCGCGTCGAAGCTCAATTCGTCGCTGAAGGGCGTGACGGGGCCTTCTTCCAGCACCATCCGCGAGAGTTTCATGTACTCGGCGAACCCGCCGGGGATCTGGTAGCCGATCGCGTAGTTGATCGAGCAGTTGTTACCCAGCCCGTTGCGACACCAGGCGCATTGGCCGCACGGTACGTCCGCGCCGATGGCCACGCGCTGGCCTTCTTTGACCCGCTTGACGTTCTTGCCGGCTTTGACAATCGTCCCGGCCAGTTCGTGTCCGATGATCGCGGGCGGTTTTACGCGCGGGTTTCCGTGGCGGAAGATGCGGATGTCGGAGCCGCAGACGGCCACGGATTCGACCTTAAGCAAGGCCGAATCGTCGTCGATCTCCGGCGTGGGGACTTCCTTGACGTTGATCTTTCCCA
>CAYYOX010000254.1:0-3521 GCA_964473065.1 uncultured Planctomycetaceae bacterium
GCTCTCTGCTTCAAACCGGGCAGCTTCTTATACCCACTCTGGGTTACAGAGCAGGTTTTCTGCTTGACATTCCCTCGTCGCCATTGGTATACTCCCTCTGGATACAGGCCCGTGCCCCTATTCCAGGCACGAAAAGCCTAGCTATTAAGCATACCTTGCAAGGGAGAATGTGATGAAGTACGGGAAAGCCGGTAAAGCGGTCATGAAGAAGGTCAGCGGAGTGGAGAGCGAACAGGGGACTGCCAAGAGTGTAGGCAGCGCTCCCCCGCCCAACTTCGGACACAGCAGCGCCAAGAGTGCCGGTGTGTCCGGCACCATGATCCCCGGGGGAAATGGTGGTGGTATGAAGGGGTACAAGTGATGGGCAGCGCATACGACCGTGTCCATAAAGCGGTTGCAGACGCCCGGTCCACCGACAACCTGGTCGACGACGATTACCAGTGGGACGCCGAAGACCTGGAATCTCCGCTCGACCGGGAGACCCTCGACGAGAGGGCTTCGACCCAGATGGGCGAGATGCACGAGCCCCGCCGCCGGGGCGCCAACTGAGAGTAACCAATGGTTTCCACGTCATACCCGCTGCTTGGGGGTGGAGTACCCGCCGCCATCTGGGCCGGCTTGCCGCTGCCGGAACCGGAGGCGACGGACACCCCGCCCAGTGAAGAACAGGGTGTGATCCTCACGGCGGATTTCATTCATCGCCTCCGTGATTCCATCGAGATGGCGGAGAAGGACCTTCAGCCTCACCGTGAAGGATTCCAGCGGCGGACGCAACTCTACGCAGGGCACGGGTACGGCACAAACGACGAGAACGTCGATACCCCGTTTAACTGCTACAACCTGGCCTTCAAGATCTATCAACGGAGGCTGGTCAGTGGCGATCCCCAGGTGATGGTGCGTTCTCGATCGTTGGACGGTCGGGTGGAAGCATACGAACTATCCCTGGCCTGCGAGCAGTTGTTTCGGGAAATCAACCTCCAGGACACCCTCAAGGAAGTTGTGCTCCAGGGACTACTAGGTGTTGGGATCGTCAAGGTGGCGACCACGCCCCGGGAACTGAATGAATCGCTCGGTTTCCTGCATGACGCCGAGCAGCCGTTCTGCGATCCGGTCCTGATGGAGAACTTCGCATGGGACACCAACGCCAAGCGGTGGGAGGAAATCGACTGGTGTGGCGATCGCTACCGGCTGCCATGGAAAGATTTGCAGGACAACCCGCTATTCAAGCAGGACGTAGTGGACACGATCGGCCAGTCCCCGAGCCGCCAGGACGACAACCTTCAGAAGAACGAAGACACCGTTCAGAGTTTGGGTACGGAGAAGGTAGCGTTTCGGGAGGAACTGCGGGGCTACGTCACCCTCTGGGATATCTGGCTGCCCCGAGAAAAACTCATGGTGACGCTTCCCGAGGGCCACGGCGATCCATTGCGGATACAGCCCTGGACGGGGCCGGAAAACGGGCCGTACCATCTATTACGCTACGACCCGATTCCAGGCAATATCATGCCCGTGGCCCCGGGAGGACACCTGGAAAGCTTGGCCAGGCTGCTCAATACCTCGATTCGGAAGCTGGGCGACCAACTCGAACGACAGAAGACCAACGTCCTGATTACGCTACAGGGGGCGAGCGCAGGGGACGGCGCGACAATCCAGGACGGCGCGGATGGGCAAGTGCTTACAGTCCAGGATCCGAACAACACGACTGAAATCCGGACAGGTGGAATTGATCAGGCATCCTATGCGGCCGTACAGGGCTTCCGGGAGATGTTCTCGTGGCTGGGCGGAAATATCGACACCATCGGGGGACTGTCGACCAAGGCCGACACCCTGGGACAGGAGCGATTGCTGGCCGAGGGCGGAAACAGTCTCATCAGCGAACTGGAAGCCAAGACGATGGACTTCCTCAAAGGTGTAACCACCGACTTGGCGTGGTACATCTACAGCGACCCAACGGGGACACGGAAGCTGGTCAAGAAGCTGGAGGGGACGAAATATCAAACCACGGTCAACTGGGGGCCACACCGCAGACAGCGTGACTGGTTCCTGTTTGAATTTGAGGTCGATCCCTTCAGTGTCCACGCCCGTAGCCCAAGCGAACGGCTGCAACTGCTGATGCAACTGATGCCCGCCGCGCTCCAGATGAGCCAGTTCCAGCAGGTACTACAGCAGGGCGGCGGTGACTTCGATATGGAAGCAGCGTGGCGATTGATCACCCGGTACAGCGGCTTGACGGAATTCTCGGAGCTACTGACGTTCGGCGGCGTGCCCGTCACGGCAGCACCGAAATCCGACCGGATGCCGAGCACCAACACGCCGGGCATCCCGCATGAGTACATTCGTCGCAACATCAGCAGCGGCGGCGGCCCGGAGCCGCAGCAGCAGGCGTTGGCCCAGATGGCGGCGGCGGGGAATAATAATGATGGAGGGACTGCGTAATGGCGATTGACGAGTCAGAGGTACGGCAAGTTGCTTGTCAAGAGATCAGGAATCTGTGCGACGCTGTGGGGATTAACGCCGAAGACTACCGGATTACGGTAATTCAATCCGCCGCCCAGCCTCGCCTGTGGCTGGTATTGTGGAATGTCATCAAGCCAAACAAGGACGGCCGAGTTTTGTCCCGCTCGACGGGCGTTGACATATCTGAGAATGCGGATGTGTTAAGGAGGCGACTACGGCGGATATTTGCAGAAGAGCCAGAGGACTTGGAGGGGATGTATACACCGCAGGGTGTAAATATTCAGGATGTGGGATAAGCGACGATGCGTAGTCGTCGCAAGTGTTTTTATGTATTTCCGGAGGTAGAACCCGATGTACGACGAGGTTAAGAAGACAGTTGAGACGTTACTAAGGAAGGCGATCTCAAAGGAGCCCGACGCCCAGGGGTGTGATGCGGCGCTGAAATATACACAGGCAGCAGTAAATGCCGCGAATGCCGGCCTGACTTTGGAGACGCTCCGGATCCGGAGGGAGGCCGGCATTCCATGAGTTGGATGGATGGCCTAACCGACGAGCAGCGGGCGGAGATGAATGACATCGGGGCGGGGATTTCTCACGTCCGGGTAAACAGTTCCGGCACCAAGGTACTCCGGGACGGTGAATGGGTGGAGCCGGGAGGTTCGGCGGTACGAAGCCATTCCATGTTTCCATTCCCTTCTGTGCAAATGGCCGTCGACCCATCCGAGGTGCCAATAGTGGCGGAGTATCTACGCAAGCGAGGAATGCCTGGAGTGGAGTTCGACCGAGCAGGGTGCCCGATTATCACAAGCACCATCCAGCAAGACACGTTGGCCAAGGCTTTGGGCATGAAGACCGGCCGGGATGGATACGGGCACGTGGACGAAGCCGGACAGTTCCAGAACAGCGGACGACGACGAAACGACGAGGTACAGGCAGGACGGGCAAAGGTTCGCAAGGCAATCGATACACTGGAAGCGATGCCCGAGAACGCGGCGCCCGGTGCGGTAGTGGATGTCCTGAACCAGTACGATATTGTTCCAACCGCGGAGAATACGGGATGAATC
>CAYYOX010000254.1:3621-9108 GCA_964473065.1 uncultured Planctomycetaceae bacterium
AACGGACGGTCATGCTACGGAGCATGGCCTGAACGGATCGGGCAACTTCCGGGGTAATTGCCGGAAGGGTCGGGTTCCCATCGCGACAGCCTCATGGGAGGGCTGTGCCTCTGGCATGGCCGTCCCATTTTCCTTTTCTTGTGAGGCTGAACATGTCAGACGCGACCCCAACAGTGCTTTCGAGCAGCGTACAGGACTTCAGTGACAACGACGTAATGGACGGTTTCGAGGAAGGCCCGCCGCAAGACGACACCCCGATGGGCCTGGGCGGAGAGAAGGGCAAGCAAGTCGAACCCGCCAGCACGACACTGGAAGCCGACGTAGCAAATCAAGACACTCCCGGCGATGACTCTCCGCCGGACGATGCCGCCAGTGGGTCCGAACCCGCAGGCGAAGGTGGTGATGAGCCACAGGTTCCCGAGGACATTCCAGAGGAAATCCCCGCAGAACCGGAGACCCCCGAATTCCCGCCGGCGTTGCTGCAAATGGCGGGATACGCCACGGTCGAACAGGCACAGCAAGCGGGGTTCAGCGACCCCGGAGCGTTGTTCGCGGCCGTGCAGTGGAAAGGTAAGTCGTTGAGCCCGGCGGCGGCGCCGTTGCCGCAAGCGGGCAGTTTGTACCGACCCCAAGCCCCACCCCAAAAGGAAGCCCCATCGCAAGGCGAGGCTTCTGGATTTAAGCCGTTCCAGCCAGACAACGCTGACGCACTCGACGAGGAAATACTTGCTGCCCTTCAGCAGCAAAACAAGCACTTCGACGAGCAGTTCCAGCAACAGCAGGAGCGGTTCGCTTCCGAGCTAAAGGAGCGGGACGACAAGGCGCGGTCCCAGCAGGACTACGACTATGAACGCCGATTCGACCAGAGCATTCAAGAGCTAGGGAAGGATTGGCAAGACGTATTCGGCGTAGGTGAGGGGCATACTTTGTCCCAAGCCGGACAACGGGATCCCGCCGCAATGACCGCGGTCAATCACCGGCTGATACTTTTTGACACCGTGGAGGCTGTCCGCGAAGTCAACGAGAAGCAGGGGTTTCCTCCCATGGACCTCAAGCAAGAGGTGCAGTGGGCACTGATGCAGCGTTATCCAGACAAGTTCAACCAACAACTCCTTCGTAAGTCCAACTCCCAAGCCCAAGACCGGCGAGGCACCCAGACCAGTCGACCGACTGCCCGGAAGACCCCACTGGGAAACAAGACCGAGCGACTCTTGTCGGCCGTCGATGCCACGCTGAAAGCCAAAGGGCGAGGCGGCCTGGACATGGGACAAGACGACGAACACGACGGAGACTTTTAAGGAGATATTCCTAAATGGCTACCATTCAACCGGGCGACATTGGAGACATTGTCGTCACTACCAGGGCCGAAGACGGGCCTCTGCGCTTTCAGAACATTGCGCAGAATTTGCCCTACTACGAAATCTTCTCCCGCTGGTTCAAGCGGGACAAGGTGATGTTTTCGAGCGGCTACCAGATTAAGCGGACTCTAATGACGAAGCTGAATCGGGCGGCCTCCAAGCACGTTGGGTTCCTGGAACCTGACGCGGTGAATATCATCGACGTCTTGGAAACCATGACCGTCGACTGGGTCCACGCGCTTACTTCATGGGGACTCGTCTACCAGACGGACGTCCTCATGAACAGCGGCAAGGACCTGATCCTGAACATCATCAAGCCCCGCCGGATCGCTTCGCTGTTGGGTTTGGTGGAAGTGATCGAAGAAAGGGGGTTCGGGTCCGCCCCGGCTTCCGGCGACACGGTGAATCCGTGGGCCATCAAGTACTGGATCACCTACAACGCCACTACCGGCTTCACCGGCGGCGCGCCTTCCGGTCACACGACCAAGGGCGGCGTCAACCCGGAGACCACGCCGAACTTCAAGAATTACTCGATTGGCGCTTACACCGACGTGAGCGACAACAACTTGATCAAGAGTATACGGACGGCGTTCCGTAAGTGCCGGTTCGTGAGCCCGATTTCGCACCCCGACTACCGGGGCCAGATTCGGGACCGCTACCGCATCTACTGCAACGAGGGCACCATCTCGGACTTTGAGGACGTGGTTCGCTCCCATAACGGAAATCTTGGCAAAGACTTGGCGATGTTTGACGGTGCCGCGTACATCGCGGGCTACCCGATCATCTACATCCCGCAGTTGGATGACGATTCCGTCAGTGACCCGATTTACGGAATTGACCACAGCACGTTCTATCCGGTATGCCTCAAGGGTGATTACCTGCGAGAAACCGGTCCGGATCAGGCGGAGGGCCAGCACAACGCCTGGAATAACTTCGTCGACATCACCTACAACTTCCTGAACGTGGACCCACGGCGGTCGTTTGTGGCGGCCAAGTCCAATCCTGCGTAAGCAGATTCCGCGTAAACGGAGCGATTTAGGAATTCATTCAAACAGGAGATAAACACTCATGGCTTCTACTCGACATAGCGCCGAGGGAACTAAGAACCGGGGCTTGAGCCCGGCGCTTTGGCAGGAACATTTCCTCGGCAAGATTCAAAACGACCCGTCGCGTATCGGGTTCTTCTTTGACGACTTCGCCGAAGGGACGGCATACGCGGCGGAAGATTCGGCGAAGTATAGCGTCTTTGCTGACGCTACGGCCGTCTTGGCGGCGGATCCGTCCGTAGACCTGTCGAAAGGTGAGTTTGGCGTTTGCCTGTTCAACTCCGACGCAGGCGACAATGACCAACTCAGCATCCAGATGGGCGGCGGAGTTGGCAATCTCGTCAAGATCGACGACACGACCGGTGAGGATGGTATCGTGGCCTTCGAGGCGCGTATCAAACTCGCTACCGTCACGACGGGTGACATAAGGGTATTCGTCGGATTGGCCGAAGAAGCAAGGTCCGTTGACAACGGCATCTTCGCCGATAACGCTGCCACGTTCGCGGATGTTGATTACATCGGCTTCATGATCAAGGAAGCCGATGGCGCTTCGCTGGTTCGCCAGTTCCATAAGGCGTCCGGAACCCTGGACGCGCAGGACACCGGCGAGGACATGGAGGCGAATATATGGGTCAAGCTTGGTCTACTGTACGAGCCGCAAGCCGCGGATGACAAGAAAATCCGCTTCTTCGTCGATGGCGAGGAGGTTACCACGAAGACCACCCGGGTTACGGCGACCGATTTGGCCGATACCACCAACTTCCCGGCCGGCGAAGAAATGTCGCCGATTGTTCTGCTGAAAATGACGGGTAATTCCGACACGGCCGACTACCTGTACTTGGATTGGTGGGCCGTAGGCCAAGGTTTCACCGCGGAATAGTTCGCCGCTTGTTGCGGCCTCACACCCCCGACAGCCTGTCATCCCGGGCTGTCGGGGGATTTTACGGGCGCCGGTTCTCGATACGGCCGAAGACGCGGCCGGGTACGTTCCAGCCGGACCATCCTTACCCATTTGATGTAAAAGGGATTCTAATGAGTTCAAGTAATGTTCTACGACTGTGGGCCGACGCGCTGCGATATGGCGAACCTCTCGATGTCCTCGCTTCGGATACCCTGAAACTGGCCCCGGTGCAATGGGGCACGACCCAGTACGTTGCGCTTGACGTGGCAAATGCCCGGATTCAATTTGAAGACGTGGACCTGATCTTCGGCGACAACGACAAGCTGATCTTCGGCGACGGCGATGATGTCGTGATGGAGTGGAACGGAACGAGCCTTACGGCCGGACCGGCCACTGGCTTCTGGGCAGGTGCCCCGTCGCCAATGAATCCCGATCCGACGAGCCACTTCGAGATTTTCGACCACTTCGCTATGCTAGCTCTCGACGCGACCACGGGTGGATGGACCTTGCTGTCCACTAACGGTACAGCGATTCTTGGTGATGCCGAGGATGCGAACACGCCCGGCCTTGGTGGGTTCCTCTATATGGATTCGTCCGCTACTGCCGACAACGACTACGCGACGGTGAAGGCGTCTTCAACCAACACTGGTGCGGCGTTCATGATCGTCGAGAACTCCGGCAAAAAGCTGTGGTACGAGACGAAGGTGATCTTTGATGGCTCGGCCGCGACCCAGAATATGTACTGCATCGGATTACTCGACTCCGCCGCAGACGACATTCTCACCAACGACACTGGCGCCGAGGCTGTCACTAACGGCTTCTACTTCCGCGTCCTGGCCGCAACCCCGACCAAGATCGACACTTGCACCAACCAGGGTGGAACCGAAACGGAGGTCAAAAACGAGGCAGCAACCCTCGTGCAGAAGACCGCCATCACTCTCGGGATGTACTTCGACGGCGTAACCACGCTGACGTTCTACATCGATCGAGTGGCCCTGGCCGATACCGTGACGATCGGCGATGCCGGCAATGTGCCGAACGACGTGGGGCTCACACCTGTCTTCGGCCTGAAGGACGGGGCCGTAGGGCTGGCAAACACAAAGCTGTACGTGGACTATGTCAAAGTGGTTCAGCTTCAGTAAACACCATTGGCGTTGGGCGGCCCGCGCCGCCCTTCGCCCTTTTTTGAAGGAGAACGCCGATGGCTTTCGCGAAAGAAGACGTATTCGGAATGCTCGCACTTACTGCGGGCACCGAAGTCGAACTGGAACTGGACGTTCGTTACCAGTACAAGATATTCCACACTGGCGCTGATGCGAGCGGCGCGGACGATGCCCAGTCGGCACTGTCCGCATGGCTGTCCACGCTGTCCGGAACGATTACGGCTGACTCGTCGGTCGAAGACGAGAAGCTTGAAATGAAAGATGGCACCGATGAAACCATCGGGCCTGGCATCGGCAAGTTGTATATCGTATCGACGACTGGCGCCGATGCCGTCCTTAAACTGTACCGCATCGGCTCGCCCACGACTTCGTACTAGCTCGTGGGCTTTTCCTTCAGCGCCGCCAGGCAGGCGTCTGCCTCGCTGGTGTCGGCCTGCTCGGAATCTTCCTTGGGGGTGTGGCTCTTGACCGAGAAGCTGATTAGCTTGGAGAATAAGTCGCGCCGGCTGCCGGGTGAACACCGTCCGTATTCCTCGGCAATCTGAACCGCCAGCACGGTTGGCGGACGTGTCGTGGCCTTGCTGAAGTCCATCACGGTGACGGTCCCGGGGGGCCTACAGTCGTCGAGGGAGTCGACAGTGATGCGGCGGAATTCGTCCCCGACCCACACGAACGCATCCCGAAGCCGCTTTCCGGCATCCGCTTCCTGGTACTCAGGGTCGATAATGTCGTCAAGCTCTCCGGCGTAGCCTTCAAACGCGATTCCCAGGTAATGTTTCACTTGTTTCGCCTCCTCCTTCGCCTGTTTCAACTCATCCTTCAGTGCTTCGATTGACTCAAGTGGCGGCCTCAGTAGGGTCCACGCATCCTCCCGGGCTTTGTCGACGGCCAATCCCCGCTCGACGCCCTGGCTCTTGTATTCGCGGCGAAGCGTGTCACTGAGCATGACAGCGATGTGGCCGAGCTTCGCGACTTGCAGCCGCCTGGTGTCCAAGAGTTTGTCCATGTCAGTCCTGTGA
>CAYYOX010000255.1:0-4679 GCA_964473065.1 uncultured Planctomycetaceae bacterium
CGGGCTCTTCGGCTGCGGGCTCTTCGGCTGCGGGCTCTTCGGCTGCGGGCTCTTCGGCTGCGGGCTCTTCTTCCGATTCTTCTTGCAACAGTGCCGTTAGCACGAACGGAGATCGCGTGATGGTCGACGACGTTTCGTCCGAACTCTCGGGTTCCTCGGACGGCGTTTCAGTTTCCGCAGGCGTTTCTTCTACCGGTGGCTCTTCTACCGGTTGGCTTGCTTCTTCTTCGACCGCCTCATCGGCAGGCGTCTCTTCGGCGGGAGTATCTTCGGCGGGAGTATCTTCGGCGGGAGTATCTTCGGCGGGAGTATCTTCAGATGTGGCATCCGGTTCGGCTGCCGCGTCGGGTTCCGCTTGCCCCTCAACAGGTTCCTCGTCCGTTGGCGCCGTGTCGGCGTCCAGTACAATGGCTAATCGGTCGTAGCGCTGCTTGTCTTCTTCGTATCGCGTGCGAAGCTCTTCTTCCGTGACTTCCTCCGAAGCCACAAGCTTCTCGTCGTCGGCTTTGAGGAATTGCACGGCCACGCGATGCGGCTTGCGGAACCCGGGTTCCGGCGAGGCGGGACTTGCGTACTGATCCTTGTACTTCTCGAAGAATGCCAGCAGAACCTTTTCTTCCGGCTCGGGAACATCATCCGCATACGCTTCCACGGCCACCGGCGTCACCTCGATCGTGGCCGTTTGCGAGAGACGCTTAAAGTAATCCCAACGTTGCCCCGGAGTCGTAGCGAAGAGGCTAACGCGAAACATATCTTGAATCTGCAGCGCCGTCAGTTCGTGTCGCAGCAATTCGTAGAACTGCTTGGGGCGAACCCGGAGGCCCTTGATGATCGTGGTCAACTGCGGTCGCTTGACTCGGTCTTCGGTCACCTGCCGAAGGAATTCATTGATGGCTTGGTCGCTGACCACTATGCCCAACTCCTTGGCGTGTTGGTTCAGCAGCCAAGTGTCGACCACGGCCCGTTCGGCGGGCAAGCCGATCGTCCGCTCCACCATTTGCACTGTCCGACCGGTGCCGCCGTTGGCCACGACGGCCTGCCCAGCGCGGCTGAGGAAGGTGCGTACCGTACCTCGTTGGGCTCGCAAGGCTCGCAGGTCGCTTTTCCGAAGTTCCCCATACTTCGACGTGGTAACCACCACGGAATTGGCCGTGGGCCGGCTGCCCATCTGTTTGAGCATGATTGGCAGAAAGACAAAGGCCCCCATGGCCAAGAAGCCGAGGACGGCAATCATCTTTTTCTGGTGCTTGCGAAATACTGCAAAAGGGCTAGCCATCGATTGATAGTCCTGCTTTAGAGGGGGTGGTTATCGGTTTCGTCTTGACAAGCTGACCGCCTCGGCGGTATTGGTGTTACACGGTCCGAGAGGCCAGAAACCCAAAATTTTAGAGTTAATCGGGCCAAATGCAATGCCAAATCCACCGTGGACGTGGTCAATGGGCCCAATCTGTCGAAATTCGCGATTGTATCTGTCGCGACGATTGATACAATTCCTCCCGCCCAACGCCCGATTGGTCGGGACGGATAGTCGGATCGTTGGGCCCGGGGTGGCTTCATTCACGGTCGGTCGGCTGAATTGCAGATACATGACGATATAGATTTCCAGTACCTCCCACTTTGCCAGGTTTACCATGGCCAAAAAAGCAAAATCCGCCAAAGGAACCTCGTTGGTGATCGTCGAATCGCCCGCCAAGGCGCGAACGATCAGCAAATTCCTTGGCCCGGAGTACACGGTCGAGGCCAGTATCGGCCATATCCGCGACCTACCCCAGGGAGCCAAGGAAGTTCCCGAGGAGTTCAAAGGGCGCGATTGGGCCTACCTGGGGGTCAACATCGACGAGGATTTCGAGCCGATCTACGTAGTTCCCAGCGACAAGATAAAACACGTGCGTATGCTCAAGTCGCAATTGAAGGACGCGAAGGAACTGCTCCTGGCGACGGATGAAGACCGAGAAGGCGAGGCTATTAGCTGGCACCTTTGCGAGGTACTCAAACCGAAGGTTCCCGTCCGCCGGCTGGTCTTCCACGAGATTACCAAAGAGGCGATTCAAGCGGCATTGGCCGAGCCACGCGAGATCAACACCGATTTGGTCCGTGCCCAGGAAGTCCGCCGCATCGTCGATCGGCTTTACGGCTATGACGTATCGCCCCTGTTGTGGCGGAAGATTCGCCCGCGATTGTCCGCCGGTCGGGTTCAGAGCGTGGCCGTTCGATTGATCGTGGAGCGCGAGCGCCAGCGCATGGCGTTTGTTTCCGCTACTTATTGGGATCTGCTCGCCACGTTCAGCAAGGCCGGCGGAGAAAAGTTCCAAGCGACCATGGTCTCCTACCAGGGGCGGAGGATTCCCACCAGCCGCGATTTCGATTCCGCCACCGGAAAGCCGAAAGACCCGAATCTGCTGTTGCTCGACGAGCAAGAGACAAAAGACCTGATGCAGCGGATTAGCAGCGGCGATTGCCGCGTTTCCAACGTGGAAGACAAACCGTATACGACCAGCCCGTCGCCGCCGTTTACGACCAGCACGCTGCAACAGGAAGGCAGCCGCAAGTGTGGGTTTACGGCTCGACGCACGATGCAGATTGCTCAGAGTCTGTACGAGAACGGACACATCACCTATATGCGGACCGACTCGACCAATCTGGCCGCGGTGGCGGTCGAGGCGGCTCGTGATCTGGTCGGCTCGCAGTATGGCCCGGAATACTTGCCCGAGAAGCCCCGAACCTATCAAACCAAAGTCCGCAACGCCCAGGAAGCGCACGAGGCGATTCGTCCGGCGGGCCACCCGTTCGATCTCCCCGATTCGCTACGCAACAAGATTGGCCCCGACGAGTTCAAGCTTTTCGACCTGATCTGGAAGCGGACGGTTGCCAGCCAGATGGCCAATTCCCGCGGTCATCGGATTACGATCACCGTCGATGTGGACGGGGCGTTGTTCCAGGTTCGGGGTAAGACGATCGATTTCCCCGGCTACTTGCGGGCCTACGTCGAAGGCTCGGACGACCCGGAAGCCGAGTTGGCCGACCAAGACGACGTATTGCCCTCGGTCACCGTCGGCGAAACGCTCACCTGTAGCGAGTTGGACCCGAAGAGTCACACGACCAAGCCGCCGAACCGCTACAGCGAAGCTTCCTTGACGCGAGCTCTCGAGGAATTGGGGATCGGGCGTCCGAGCACCTACGCCTCGATCATCGATACGATCCTGGCCCGAGAGTATGTCGTAAAAATTCGGCGCGGCAACGTCCTGGTACCCACTTGGGTCGCGTTTGCCGTTTCGCAACTGCTCGAGGTCCATCTGCCCGATCTGGTCAATTACCAATTCACGGCCGAGATGGAAGCCGAGCTCGACGCGATCAGCCGCGGCGAGCTGGGGCATGTCGAATACCTCAAAGCGTTCTATTTCGGCAACAAGCATCCCGGGCTCAAGGAGCAGTTGAAGAACAAGATCCAGGAAATCGACGCCCGATCGGTCTGCCAGATATTGCTCGGCACGCCGGAAGGAGCCGGCGAGGAAGAAAAGATCTACGTTCGCGTCGGGCGTTACGGGCCGTTTCTCGAACAGGGTGATCGCCGGGCCAGTCTGCCGGACAACATGCCGCCGGACGAACTGACCATCCCCGTGGCCTTGGAGTTGCTGGAAAAGGCCGCCCAGGGGGACGAGCCGTTGGGTGTCTGTCCCGACACGCACAAGCCCGTGTTCATCAAGGTCGGCCGGTTCGGACCCTACGTGCAGCGCGGAACGCCCGAGGACGATGAGAAACCGCAAAACGCCTCGCTCTTAAAGGGAATGGAGCCCGAGGACATCAACCTAGAAACGGCTCTGAAGCTGCTCTCGATTCCGCGCACCTTGGGCGATCATCCCGATCCCGAGCAGAGCGAGCCGGTGATGGCGTTCAACGGTCGCTATGGCCCGTATGTCAAGTGTGGCGACGAGACCCGTTCCTTACCCGGCGAAATCTCGCCATTGGACGTCACACTCGCACAAGCCTTGGAACTCTTGGCCCAACCGAAGGTCCGGCGCGGAGGCGGTCAAACCAAGGAACCCATAAAAACCTTCGATGTCTCGCCGGTGACCGAAGAACCGGTCCGGTTGATGGAGGGTCGTTACGGGCCGTACGTAACCGACGGGACGACCAACGCCTCGCTGCCTAAGGGAACTGATCAGGACGAAGTCACCTTCGAATACGCCCTGACCTTACTCCAGGCACGGGCCGCCAAGGGACCATCCCGCCGAGCCCGCAAGAAAACAACCAAGAAAAAGGCCACCAAGAAGAAAGCCACCAAGAAAAAGGCCACAAAGAAGAAAGCCGCCAAGAAAAAGTAACCCCGTAGGGTGCGTGAAACGCACCAATCCCACTCAAAACTCAAGACTCACTACTACTTCTTTTTCTCGCCAACGGCCAGGGCGTAGGCGGTGGCGTGCGAACGGCAATGGGAGATGCTCACCAGCAACTCGGTGATGCCCAAACCCTCGATAACTTCCTTGGCCCCGCCGCGGACCGCCACCACCGGCCGACCGCTGGCCTCGTTGCACACCTCGATATCGCGCCACGTAATCCCGCGACGCCAGCCGGTCCCCATCGCTTTGAAAATGGCCTCCTTCGCCGCCCAACGGCCGGCAAAATGCTGCGTCGACTGCGCTCGCTGCTGGCAGTAGCGAATCTCCTCGGTCGTGTACACC
>CAYYOX010000255.1:4689-9091 GCA_964473065.1 uncultured Planctomycetaceae bacterium
GTGTACACCCGATTGATAAACAACTCCCCGTGTCGCTCGATCATCTGCGCTATCCGCAAACATTCCGTAATGTCGGTGCCAATTCCAAGGATTTCAGACATTGCGAGTTATAAGTTATGAGTTGTGAGTTATAAGTTTGCCGCTTGCGGCTTTGCAATTACTCTTCTGTCGGTTCGACCGCTCGATCCAACACCTCGTCGATCGACCGTCGCAACTCGGGCTCGAGCCACTTCTGCACCAGCACGGCCTTACCGCCCGACTCGTGCCAAACCAACTCCAGCGCCGTCGGGCCGCAGCCGCCGTGACAATTCAACATCCGGCACCGGGCCGAACGAGCTTCTTCCGACTCCGCCACCTCGGCCAGTTGGGCAATCCGCCGAGCCACCGCCACGTCGACCCGGCCGCTGCGAGTCACCTGATACCAACTTAGGCACCGCGAGCAATACGGCTGCCGCGTCGCCGGGATGACCATCGCCATGCTGGCGGCCAGGATCAATAGCCCGTCGACCGCCCAACTCACCCAGGCCATGGCTCCTTGGGCCGTATAACCAAACAGCCCCATCTTGCGCCCCCGCTTGGCCTGACGCGTCATAAACTCGGCCAAACTGCCCGGCGGCTGTGGCGGTTGCCCGATCAGTTCGTCCGGATACTTCTGGGCAGCCAGCCGAAACGCTTCCGCCGGCCGACTCTCTTCCTCGTAAGTCTCAAGGTATTGGAAATAGTGTTGCCCGACAACCGCGACCGCGCCAGCCAGCAAGGCCCCGACCACAATCGTCGACCGGTTCCCCACCTGCGTCACGCGCACCGCCCCAACCACCATCGCGCCGAGCAGCACGCCAATCAAAAGCGGAAAGATCACCAACGGAGCAAAAAACGCCTGCGCCCCCACCGCGGCCCAAGCCGTAATCGCCCCCAGTCCAAAACAGGCCGCCAACCAACCAAGAAACCAACCCCAAGAAAACCCCCCGCCCCCAAGCGGCCCGTTCGGTGCGTCGGTTGTCTCAGTTTCACAGCCCATCCCACCATGCTAAACCACATCCCCGCGCCGGGAAAGAGGGGGTTATGAGCGACCCTAACGACCCCATTACCCACCCTGCGGACCTTGCAAGTGCCGACTGGCTGTTGTAGATTGACCAAAGATCCAATCCAGGCCAAGTGCCCACGATCCGGTGGCACTGGTGGCTCACCCACCAGTGTTTGTTTGACAGAAGACTCCACGGCACTGGTGGGCAAGCCACCCGTGGCACCCGGCGGGAAAAAACGCGGAGAGCCGCTGGCAAGAAATCGACGCCACGGTTGCGATCGTCGACAGCCAGTCGATCCGACCGGCCCGGCGCGGCGAGGAACGAGGCTACGATGCGGGCAAGAAGATCACCGGGGCGGCCATCAGGCGCCGCATCGACATGTAGCAGTACTGCTCGTTGGGTGTCAAGTTGGCAGGCACTCCTTCGCCCACAAATACCGGTGAGGAGGCTTGTTCTTCTTTTCCCGCAACAGTTTACAGGGTATTGGTTTTGGACAGGATTAACAGGATGATCAGGATCAGGAGTAAGGCGCGTGAACCTATACATCTTACATCATCGCGCAGCCCCGTTGGTTTTCATTCTTCTTCCTTTCCTTCTTTTTTCCCCTTTTCCCTCTTTCCCTTTTTTCCTTCCCTTCGTCTCACGAGAATGAAAAATCGGCATCACCCTCCGGTAAACTCATCACGAATAAACTTCGCGGCCGTGTCCCACTTCTCGGCCGCGGCTTCGAAATCGATTGCCATGGGTTTGATCGTCTTGGGTGTCTCGACGCGGACTTTGGCCTCGACATTGGCGTTCAAGGGGATCTGGGCACTGCGGCCGGCGGCCAGCTTGGTTTCTACGGCCGGCGAAAGCAAATAGTCGACCAACTCTCGGGCCGCCTTCGGATGGGGGCCGCCTTTGATGATGCACAACGTGTTGGGAATAAACAGCGTACCCAAGCCGTCCTCGCCCTGGTCGGGATAGATGATCTCGACCGGCATGCCCTTCTCTTTCTCGATGATCGCGTCGTCCGTGTCGGTCGGCCCGCACGCCAACTGTCCGCCGGCCACCGACAAGGCTACCTGCTTGTTGCCTGAGAGGATTTGGACTTCGTTGCCCCTCAGCCCGTGGAAAAACGCCTTGGCCTTCTGGTCACCCCAAAGGGCAAACAGGCAGGCGGCATGGGTGGCCGTGGTGCCGAACAGCGGTTTGGCGATGCCGCATTTTCCCCGCCAGCGCGGATCGGCCAGATCGTGAATCGAATCGGGCCGCTGGTCCTCGGGCACCAACTCGGTGTTGACAATCAACACGCGTGCCCGGGCGGCGAACCCGTGCCAGAGGCCGTCGGCCGAACGAAACGTCGCGGGATATTCCTGGGCGATCGGCCGATGGTAAACGTCCAGCAGGCCTTCGCGTTTGATGCGCAAGGAGTTGAGGATCTCGTTATTCCAAAACACGTCGCAGCGCGGCCGTTCGCGTTCGGCCAGAATGGCGTTGGCCAGCCCGACCGTCTTGGTCGATTCGGTGTCGAACTTCGGCAGCACCTTCACGCCCGTCTCGGCGGTGAAATCGGCGAAGATCGGCTTGGAGAATTCCGAGTCCAATGCCGTATAGACAACCACTTCCGGCCCGGAACTCGACCAGCATCCCGTACAAAGCAGGCATCCCGTACAAAGCAGGCAAAGTCCAAGGATCGTCAATCTGAGGTTCACGGCTCTTTCTCCCGGCTATTGCGATTTGTCAAAACAACGTACAATAGGGTATAGGCATCGCAGACAATCCGCAACCCTTGGGGGTCTTTCGTGGACAGGCCAACTTATCTTCTTTTCTTGCAGGCTCTTCTCGGGCTGATTTTGGCGGCCTTGCCGGGCGAAGCCACGGCTCAGATCCTGGTTTCCGGGCTGAAGCCCGTGGAGGTCGACGAGGCCAAGGTGGCCGCCGCGGGGATTCGCAAACTCACCGGCAAGCGGCTCGTGCTCTACACCGACCTGCCGGCAAGCCGGGCCATCGACGAGTTGCCCGAGGTGTTCGACCAGGCCTTCCCGCAGTGGTGCAAGTATTTCGGCGTCAATGCAAGGCTTCAGGGCGACTGGCAAATGCGGGCGTTCCTGATGAAGGACAAGGACCCGTTCGAGGAACTTGGCCTGTTGCCCGAGGAGTTGCCGGCGTTTAACAATGGGTTTGCCGTGAACCACGACCTGTGGCTCTACGAACAGCCGAGCGACTACTACCGCCGGCATCTGTTCTTGCACGAAGGTACGCACGGATTCATGTTCACGCTGCTGGGAAGCTGCGGCCCGCCGTGGTATATGGAGGGGACGGCCGAGCTGTTGGCCACGCACCCATGGCGAGACGGCCAACTCGCCTTGAACCACACGCCGCAACGCCGTACCGACACGCCCTATTGGGGACGCATCCGCATGATCAAAGACGCCTTGGCCGACGGTCGGGGACTGTATCTGCGGCAAGTGTTCGACTATTCATCCGACGCGCATCTGGACAACGACGCTTACGCCTGGTGCTGGGCCGCCGCTACGCTGTTGGACCGGCACCCCGATTACCAACAGCGATTCCGAAAGCTCGGCCAATGGGTGCGCAAGCCCGACTTCGATCGGCGGTTCGACCGGCTCTTCGACCGCGATGCCGACGCACTGGCCGAGCAGTGGCAAGTCTTCATCACGGGCGTCGAGTACGGCTACGACATGGCGGCCTCGGCCATCGACTTCACGCCGGGCAAGGTGCTGCCCTCCGAGGAGACCGAAGTGACCGTCTCAGCCGAGCGAGGTTGGCAGAACGCGGGGGTGCGACTCGAAGGCGACAAGGCCTATCGGCTGGAAGCCTCGGGCCGCTACCAAGTGGCCGACAAGCCGAAACCCTGGTTGTGCGAGCCGGGCGGCGTCTCGATCACGTACTACCAAGGCCAGCCGTTGGGTATCCTCCAGGCCGCCGTGAGACCCGGCAAGAAAGCCGACCGCAAGGGCCGATCCGCATTCCTGAAGCCCGTGCCCGTCGGCTTAGGCACAACGCTAACACCAAAGCACACCGGCACGCTCTACTTAAGGATCAACGACTCGGCCGCCCAACTAAACGACAACGCCGGCGAGTTGACGGTCAAGATCCGCCCGGAGTAGTCCTCCGTTTATCCCCAGGCGGCCACGCCGGGTTCGGCCGCCGGGTGCCATGCCCACGCTCGCGCGGGCATGTTTCGAAACGCCGCAAGGCAAGCATGGCCACGACAAGCGTGGCCATGGCACCCGGCTAGCCACTAATCACTAATCAAGCTTTGACCCCAAAGTCGGCTCCCAAAGTCGGCTCCAAAGTCGGCACAAAGTCGGCACGTGGGCATGTTTCGAAACGCCGCAAGGCAAGCATGGCCACGACAAGCGTGGCCATGG
>CAYYOX010000256.1:0-2460 GCA_964473065.1 uncultured Planctomycetaceae bacterium
AGACGCAAGACCTGTCCCACACGGGACTTACTTCGCGATTAAGCTGGAACTTCAGGTTAGCCGTTCCAGATTGCTCGGCGCGACCGTTTCTCGGGACGATCTGAGCGCATCGAAAAACGTGTTCCAGATTGCTGAAATCGCCCTCGAATGAGCCAGCCCACGGATGGGGGGCAGGATAGTTTCAGTACGGTCGTTTCTTCGGACATCCGAGAAGATGTTTGAGTAAATCGGAATCCGAGTGACTAAGGGGTGGAAGGAGATACGTCCGTCGACATAAAAAAGGGGGGGCGAACGACTCATGGGCGACCCTCTATCGGAAAACTACGACGAGTGTGCCCCGTCCCGATTTGGCTGAACGGTTCGGTCCTCAAGTACGGCGAGAAACAGCAAGCCAAGGGGACTCAGCAGGCCGAGCAGTCCCAGCCAGGCCGTGCGATTCTTCCCAGCGCAGTAAATGGAACCGCCGATCGCCATCAACACGGGTGCAAGTATTGCCAAGGTAATGCCTACCCCAAGGCCGACTTCCTCTAAGGGGCCGCGCGCGTCGATGGAAATGACTATCAGCGCGTTCCCGATGCCTTGTAGAACCATGCTCACCACTCCAAGAACGAGAAAGCTGAGATTGTGGATCGACAATCGGATTCCTCGAACACTTTCAAAAACGAGCGAACTGAGACTGCGGATTGACATTTGGATTCCTCCATTGTTTTGCCAGATGACACCTGAGCCAAGCGAACCGGCTCCGGTGCAACGCCAAGTAAAGTTAATAGTCGGGACGTTCCTCCTTGGTTAGCTTTTTCGATTCCTCCTTGGCAGCCGATTGGACACCCCCGGTCTTTTCCCAAATGGCGTCCCCCAGGACCGCTGCGGGGATCGTCAGGACCAACTGAGTGAGAATCCGCCAGTGTGCGACGGGATCGTTCATTACCTCCAGCAGTGGGTCCCAATATAGTAAGCCGCCCTACTCGCTCACAGGGCGACTTCACGAAGAGAATATAACGGTCGGGTTCTGGCGACGGAAAATTGTTCAAGGCGATACGCCGGTCAGTATAGCAGGGCCTCGCTGCCGAGCGAGTAGGCTGTCCCGAGAACTGAAAGGATGGGCTTGGACGCTGGGCAACCGCATCGCGTCAGAAAACTTTCGAAATACGGCACAATCGCCCCGATCACTCGGACCAGACGTAACTCCTTGCCGCTGAGTCCCATTTTCCCGTTCCAAAATCATAATGCCAGAATCTCATTAACTCAGCCGGTTTTTGACACAGATTCCCTTCCTGCTATCTATCCGTCACGACCCCCCCCCCGACTTGGGCACGATTGGCTAGCTGAGCACTTTTGGAATCCGATTGACGGCAGATTGGAATCGGAACGCGTCTTCCATGGCTGAACGGGAGAAAACGCCATTCTATCCAGTCTTCGCCGCTTTGACAGACCCACTGCTGTCAGTTCCTTCGGGTAGAAAGTGTTGTGAGGGGCCGGAATCTGTCTCCCGCGGAGGCGACGCCGAGCCCTGGGTAGGCGATCGTGTTCGGCCGCCCGAAGACTTTCGGAGGAACCTATGCAGTCACTTTTCAAGCGTCACGCTCATCCTTTCATCACAGTGCTCATACTCTGCCTTCTGGGCGGATGTTCTATCGGTACCAAGGGTCCCAACAAAGCCTCTGCCCAGGCGAAGGTGGAGGAGGAGATGGACAAGTGGATGGCCGGGCAGAAGTCGGAGACCACCACGCTTGAGGCCCGGATCAACGTTCTTGAGCCCCCGATCAGCTACAAAGTCCGGAGCGTTGTGCCCACCGAGCCAGACATCCCGATTGAAGTCCTGGCGGAGAATCAGGGCATGAAGCAGAAGGATAACCTAACATAGGGGAGGGCACCCGTCAACTGTTTGCGGGGCGGACGTTTTCGCCAGAGACACCGCCAAGATGATTGGACCGACGGACTGGTAGGCTCCCAATTCACAACCTGAAAACTACGTCAAGGCGAGGGTACGACGAATGATGTCAGTAGCTTTCGGGTTCTTGTCCCTAATCCGCTGGAAAGCCCTTTTTGCAGGCTTCACGTATGGAAAGTAGGGCCCAATCTCCCCACTGGCAATCCGGAAAAGATGGACCGATACTCTGTCGAAAATGTCAGGCCCCAGCACATCGGCGAGGCCGTCTGTCATTGGGCGCAGAAAGGAGGCATACGGGTCCGCAATCAACTCAGCAGGAGTAAGGCGTAGTTGGTGGTCGGGTTTACGACTCGGCGAGGCCGTGGCCCTCAGTTGGGACGCCGCCAGCCCGATCAACATCAGCTTCGACCCGCAGGGCCGTGCCTTCTTGCGTTTCGAGGCGGGCGCCCAGAAATCCGGCCGGGCCGAGATCGTCCCGGCCGCCGAGCGGGAGTTTTGCGGGGATCCGGGCGTGGCCTGGACCGGCGACGATCGGCTTCGAGCTGCCCATTGGGCTGGCTTTGCCCATC
>CAYYOX010000256.1:2470-7131 GCA_964473065.1 uncultured Planctomycetaceae bacterium
GATATTTTTGCGAGATTGTACAAAATTCCGATTTTGACCGTCGCCGCCGAGCTCTTGCAAAAGGGTGAGATTTCGCCTCTGCATGTAGTCGGAATCCTCGATCAGCACCGCCAGGCAGCCTGCCGGAGCCTGCCGCCGGCTTGATTTTGGGATAGTCGCAAATAAAAGAACCAGCGTCGTGCCCGGGGATTATCGAACAACTATCGAAGAATTATGGAAGAATCGCCGGCGTTGGTCTTGCCGCGGGCGGTCCGAATGTTACAATTTGCGTAATTCTTTTACCCTCCTCGCACGATGGGTTGGTGAGTCGACGCGCCGTTGCTATTACGGGGCCCCGGCTGGCCGCACCACAGACCCCGATGCGAACTCCGGAGGGAACGCCGATGACGACTCGAGAACTCATCGCCGCTATGGCCGCGCGGCACGGGGTGCGTTGCACGCGCGCGCATCTGCGGCTGGCCGAGCGGTATGGCTGGCTCGTGCCGTTGCCCGCGCGCCTGTCCTACGGACCGGGAGTCCGGCAATATGCGCCCGTGCACATCGAGCAGATGCTCGAATATCGTTGCACGGTACGGGCGGGCCCGAAAGGGCGGCCCGAGGCGCCGAAGACCTAACAGGAAAGGCCCGCCAGTAGCGCCAACTACCGCGGGCTGTGACCGGCTAACCCTTTACGAGGAGGAAACAGCCGATGCCCGAGATTATCACGCAAAATGCCGTCCGTCAAGCTCTCCCGTGCCGGGGAGGGCCAATTGATGGCTAGATACCGGAAAATCGACCCCCGAATCTGGAACGACGAGAAGTTTCGCAATCTGTCGGACGATGGACAACTGATTTTTCTGTTCGTGCTGACGCATCCCCACATGACCAGCTTGGGCGCCATGCGGGCCACCGTGGCCGGCCTCGCCGCTGAGAAGCAATGGCCCGTCGAGCGCTTCGAGAAAGCCTTTGGGGAAGGCTTAGCGGAAGGCATGTTAGAAGCCTCGCCGGAAGCCTCTTTTGTGGGCGTGCCGCGGTTCCTGAAGTACAACCGACCCGAGAGTCCCAACGTGGTCAAGGCCTGGGCCTCGCAGTGGGATCTCATCCCCGAATGCAACCTCAAAGCCGATTTGGCGCAACGGGTTAAAGCCTTTGCGGAAGGCTTATCGAAAGCCTTCGGGGAAGCCTTTCGGGAAGCCTTCCCGAAGGCTATGCCGTATCAAGAACAAGAACGAGACCGCTACGCGGTCTCTCCCGAACAGGACCGACCGGCGGTTGGACCCCTGGACGGGGAAGAGGGGCCGCCGGCCAGTTTGATTGATTGGGAACACGCCCGCGACACCGCGACGCCGATCCGGTGGAAACTCTACCCCGGCAGGATCGCGCCGGGCACGGAGGCGTTGTTGATTCAATTGGCCGCCGTCTCCCAGGGCGACATCCCGCCGGCCTGGCTGCCGGAATGCGTCGAAGTCGCCGTCAAAGCCGGGAGACAGCGTGGAAAAAACAAGCCCAAGCACCCGGCAAAGTACCTTCTGGGCTGCCTGGTCAACCGATCCGAAGGAGCCGGGATCGACCTTCCTGCCCTGTTGAAGTCGATCGAGATCCCCCCGGAGCAGGCGACGCCGCTCGCACCCTCCGCCACTCAACGCCCACCAAGCCCACCGCCGGTCGACCCCGAGCCCATCGGGAAACTAGTCGGTTCCGACGACGTCATGGCGTCACTCGAAGGCAGAAATACCAGCTCCGAACCCGCGGAGGTGGCCGCATGACGCAACTCCTCCTGGATTTTGACGGCGCGCTCGAGGTGACGATCACCGCTGCGAAGAAGACCAGCACGAGGGCCACCAGCGCGGCAGCGTACAATGCCGCCGGCCATTTTTCCTCTCAGGTGCGAGCGCGAATCTTCGCGTTTTTGGTCAAGCAGCGCGAGCAAGGCGCGACGGACGAAGAGATTCAGACCGCGCTCGGCATGACCGGCAACACGCGACCCACCAAATTGGGTTGCAAGGCCGTGGTTTGGGTACCAACAAAAGGAAACGACCAAAATGCCTAAAAAGACCACCCAAAACCGCCCGCAAACCGGCCCAATTCGCCCCGAGTGTCTCTACCCCAGAAACGACCTGATGGACAGGCTCGGTGTGCGTCACGAAGCGATGCGCGAAATGGAACAGAGAGGCTTGCGATCGTACCGGATTGGCAACAGGAAATACTATCTCGGCGAAAACGTGATCTCGTTCATTCTCTCATCGGCGCGGCAAGAAACCGGCCAGCCTGGCTGACATTTTGTCAGGCGGGAAAACCGAAAGCTAAACCGCAGGGTAACCCTCTCGGCGAGACGAAAAAGGCGACAAAATGTCAACTCCTAATACCGCAGCTTATCCCGCACGCAAATCGGGGTGCGAAACCTAACCCGGACGAAAAATGCCCAAGCAAAAAGAACAAATCGATGACCTTCGCGACCTGATTCTGGCGGCCGATAAGGTTGTATCGCGGGATTTGGATTTCCCCGGTTCGGGCGAGGATCACGGCGAGCGAATCGTGAAAGCAAAAGCTGCCATGAAACGGGCCCGCGGACACGCTGCCAAACTCATGGAAAGACTCGTCCTTGGGCCCGCCGGGCTCGAATAAGCACGTAGAAAAAACGCTATGACAAAACATCAGCACCAAGACGCCAACGGGCAACAGCACCTACCTACGCTCGCGACGGCTGCAGAGCGATTCCCGAACATTGCGGGCGAGCTGGCCGGGGTCGAGCGCCTTCGATCCGTGATCCAGACAAGTACGGCGGCCATGGTCGCGGCCGATCGGGTTGCGGCCGAATACCGGGCCGGCGAAGTCGACAACGCGTGGCAAACCCACCTTCGTTCGCTTGCCGGTTTTCTCGAACAGTGGATCCTCACGCTCTGCCCAGAGCTGGCACACCAGCCGGGCGGCCTGGCCAAAATCCGTTCGGCGATCAGCACGGCCGCTATCCTGGTAGTGGCTATCGATCGCGCGGTGCCTGAATTCGTCGAGCTACTGGATGTTCTGCACGAGCACACTCAATAACAAACACCTTTCCCCCTTTTTCCCCAACGGAGAGCAAAACATGGCTAGGAAACCGAAAAAAGTAGACGCGCCCAACAAACTCGAAAACGAACAAGCGGCCTGGCGGCAGCGCGTTGCCCAGCAGGCCGAGCTCTGCGAGCGCTGGAACATCGCAGACGCGATCGGAGGCACCTTTTGACAGGGAAAACCGACGAAATACGCGGTCCGCGCGTGCGGGGAAAAGGCCGTGGGCGGCCTGGGGATCCCGCGCGCGGCCGCGATCCAACGACGGCCGGCCGGGATGTGCGCTTGTAGCGCTCTGCGGTCCAAACCCGGCTGGCCTTTTTTTTACACCTCGGACGAGACCGGAGGTCGGTCGGAAAGCCGGGTTTTCCGTGAAATAATCCTGCGATCCGCCTTGACGGGAGCTTTCCAACTGGTAAATTGAAAACGCTCAAAGTGTCCCTGACACACAGAAGATCCATGCTAAAAGTCTCAGAAGAAACCAGGGCCCCGGCCCGTGAAGGTTCGGTTGTTCGATCGTGGAAACGCGATCGAGGACGGGTAACCGTGACCAGGGCGGACTTCTGCCGCCCTAGCAGAGCCTCCACGGGTCGGGGCCTTTGCTTGCGCGCCTAGCGCAAAAGGAGCGTGAACCATGGCCATAGTGGAGAACGCGAAAGACTACCGCGACGACGCCCGGATCGCCCGGGGCAACGCCAACGCTGTGCTGCAGCGCGAGGCGGGGATCGATCCGGAGGTGGGGCTGATCGAGAACCTCGGCAAAGTCAGTCCCTGGGACGCGGACAACCTCAACGAGCAGGTCGCCCGCCAAAAGGCCCTCTTGCGATCGGCCAATTACCTCTGGGAGTTTCCCTGCCTGGTCGATCTACGGACCGGCAAAAGGCTCCGCGCCCGCAAGGTCCAATGTCGGACCAAGTTCGGCCCCACCCCGACCGTGTCGAAATGGTGTGTGACCGACGACGACGACAAGGCGATCGCCTGGATCCCCTTGGCGCCGTTGGAGCCGATGGAGCCGGAGACGGTCGACGACCTGTGGACCGATCGCGACCGCGCCCGCGACCCGGCCTCCTACGAGATCGTGTTGCGAGACTTCAAGGCCCGCCACCGCTCGTGGCAGAAGCGCATGGAGCGCTGGGAGTCGAAGTACGGCGTGCGGATGGGCTCCGAAATGGCCCCGGCTCGCGTCAAGGTGATTAAGGGGCCCGGCCGCAAGGCCGTGGCCAGTGATGTACGAATAGTCCGAACGGATGGGAGGTGATTTGCAAGAAAACCCGCCCCTCAGACCCAGGGTCTGAGGGCCAAACTTTCTCTTTTGTAACGAGAAGCAACCCAAGAAATCCGCCAAACCCCGCCGCCGCCGCCGCGTGGCCGGCCGGCACCCAAGCCCGCGGCGAGCGGACCGGGGGCGAGCGGGAAAACAAACGGAGGCAACCCCATGCGACGACGAATCGAAGTGAAGGTGATCGAACCTGCCGATCGGGACTATTTCTATTTGCGATGGAAGGATGATCGCAACGGCCGACGGAGAACCGAGTCGACGAAGATCCTTCAAACGCGCGGCGATCGGGGCCGGGCAGCCGCCGAGCGGATGGCGGCCGAAAAGGAGATCGAACTGAAATCCCCCCCCAATCCCC
>CAYYOX010000256.1:7231-9083 GCA_964473065.1 uncultured Planctomycetaceae bacterium
GCCGAGCGGATGGCGGCCGAAAAGGAGATCGAACTGAAATCCCCCCCCAATCCCCGAGCTGGAATGGGAGGCGTTCAGGGAACGCCACGAGGATCAGGCCCAAGCCGACCTGACGCGCAGCAGCCGGACCAACTATACGACGACATTCAACTATGTTGAAGAGTTGATCGAGCCCGAGTTCCTATCCGACATCACGGCGGAAAAGATATCGACCTGGCTCCGCGCGTTGCAGCAACGCGGGTTGGCCGTAACCACGGTCCGCGTCCACGGCACGCTGTTGCGAGCCGCATTGAACTGGTCCGAGGATCTTGAACTGATAGCTGCTGTGCCGAAATTCCGACTCCCGCCGGATCGGAAGGGTCCAAAGGCCAAGGGGCGGGCCATCGCGACCGAAGAGTTCGAGCGGATCCTCTCCCAAGTGGACAAGCTCGTTCGCAAGCCGTACCGGGCGCAGTGGAAGCGGTTCTTGTGGGGGCTCTGGTGGTCCGGTTTGCGGCTCGGCGAGGCGCTGGCCCTCAGTTGGGACGCGGCCAGCCCGATCAGCGTCAGCTTTGACGCGCAGGGCCGTGCCTTCTTGCAGTTCGAGGCGGGCGCTCAGAAATCGGGCCGGGCCGAGATCGTCCCGGCCGCGCCCGAGTTCGCCGAACTGTTGGCCCAAACCCCCAACGACAAGCGCCATGGCCGCGTGTTTCGGATGCAGACTTCCAAACGGTACGAAGGGATTCACCAGACGCAAGTCTCCGATACCATCAGCAAGCTAGGAAAGGCGGCTGGCGTCGTCGTCAACCCCAAGACCAAGAAGTGTGCAACAGCGCACGACTTCAGGCGCTCATTTGGCACACGCTGGGCCAAACGCGTGATGCCGGTCACCCTGAAGGCCCTGATGCGTCACGCGAGGATCGAGACGACGATGGAATACTACGTCACAATCGCGCCGACGAACCTTGCGGCGGACCTTTGGGCTATCCACCAAGCGGAGGGGGGCAACAAAACGGCAACACAATACGATATGGACGAAAGGCAAGGTAGGCCCGAAGTGGCCTAACGTGTTACAATGCAAGCCCTTACAACGGCGCTCAGACGAGAGGAAAAGCCAGCCATAGCCTAATGATTATAGGGCCCACCGGCAGCGGGGGAAAGACGGTGAGCGGAAAGCGGAGTCATTTGGCCGGCTTTGGGCTTCGGGCTTTCGGCTTTTGTTTCCGGCCCAATCCGGCTATAATCCGCCCTGTTGCGTGATTTATTCATGGAGGTAGGCACGAACAACATGCGAGTTGGAATTGGACACGATACCCATCGGCTCCGGCCGGGCGGGCCGTTGAAGCTCGGCGGGATCGAGATTCCGCACGATCATGAGTTGGTCGGGCACAGCGACGCCGACGTGCTGTTGCACGCCGTGACCGACGCCCTGCTGGGCGCCGCCGCCTTGGGGGACATCGGGCAGATGTTTCCCGACACCGATCCGGCCAACCGCGGTCGCGATTCGGCCGAAATGGTCATCGCCGCCCGGGATGCCGTGGCGGCCATCGGCTTGCAGGTCGTCAACATCGACTGCATCGTCTTCGCCCAACGCCCCAAGCTCTTGTCCCATCGCCAGGCCATCCGCGAGCGACTGGCCGAGATCCTCGGAATCGAAGAAGAGTTCATCGGCCTGAAAAGCAAAACGGGCGAGCACATCGGCCCAATCGGCCAAGAAGAAGTAATCGCCGCCCAATGCGTCACGCTGCTGGAACCAAAATAAACCGCTTGCGTCTTTCCACTAACCACTGGACTTTTGCAAAATGCAGATTCAACCTTCCCTCTCCCTTTGGGAGAGGGGCCGGGGGTGAGGGCATAGAAAAGACACGCAAGC
>CAYYOX010000257.1:0-5918 GCA_964473065.1 uncultured Planctomycetaceae bacterium
AACCACTAACCACCAACCACCAACCACTAACCACCAACCACTAACCACCAACCACTAACATGTCCATTGTCCTACCGCTTTTGTTGGCCGTGATTTTCCTTGCCGTCTGGGTGTGTGTGTTCACCGAAGGCATGTGGGGTAACGCGTTGCGGCTGATCAACGTGACCACTGCCGGTCTGCTGGCGACCAATTTCTTCGAGCCGGTAGCCGATTGGATGGAGGGCATGATGCCCTCGTACACCTATATGTGCGATTTCATCGCCCTGTGGGGATTGTTCGCCATTTTCATTATCGTCTTCCGGCTGGCGACCGATAACCTCTCGAAGGTCAAGGTGCGTTTTCTGAAGATGGCCGACAAGATCGGCAGCGGCCTGTTGGCTGCCTGGGTCGGTTGGGTGGTCGTCAGCTTCGCCCTGATGTCGCTGCATACGGCGCCGCTGGCGAGAAACTTCATGTTCGAGGCCTTCGAGTCCGGCGAATCGATGTTCTTCGGCTTCGCACCCGATCAGCAGTGGTTGAGTTTCATGCGTCGCGTATCCTTGGGGTCGTTCGCCCGCTCGGACACCGTGCCGGGCAAGGATGAGCGACACACGTTCAACACCAACAACGACTTCATCGACAACTACGAGATTCGCCGCACCAACCTAGAATCCCACGTCACGGCCAACGACACGGTCCGCGTCAACTAGATATCATTGGGGAATCCTCGTAGGGTGGGTCGAGCAGCGAAGACCCACGCGGGTAAAATTCCAAATGACGAAATCCGAATGACGAAGGACTACAACATGTTCTTCCATTTCGTCATTCGTGCTTCGTCATTTCACTGCGTGGGTCTTCGCTGCTCGACCCACCCTACATATCCCATATTCCTAAGTTCCCATGTAGGACCCAACTCACCTTGGCCTGTCCGCCGAGTATCGAGTAGAATGGGGGCGTGGTAACAAAACACACGAGGTGCTCCGAGACCGATGCCTGCCGATTCCCACTTTTCGTCGACCGCCGAACACGACGCCGAATACCGCGCTTTAAGCGTGCCGGCGGTCGTGGGTCTGATTGCCGGGCTGCTCTCGCCGTTGGCAATGGTCGATCCGTTGATCTGGGGCCTGCCGCTGCTGGGCTTGATCTTCAGTTCAGTCGCCTTGCGGCAGATTGCTCGCAACGCACCCGAGATGACCGGGCGAAAGATCGCGCTGGCCGGCCTGACCTTGTCGATCCTGTTCGGCGTTATGGCCGCAACCCATTGGGCAAGCTATCGGTGGCTGGTGAATCGCGAGGCGCGACAGTTTGCCCAGGTGTGGTTCGATTCTCTGGGCCAAGACCAGCCTCACAAGGCCTATCAATTGACCCTCCATCCCGATTATCGCCAACCGCTGGATGACATGCTTTGGGAATTCTACCGCGGCGACCCGCGCTGGGACGGAAAACTCCGGAGCTATGTCGAGAGACCGTTGGTCCGAACGCTTCTGGTCCTCGGCGACGATTGCCGCATCCGCTACTACAGCGGCGGATCCGTCAAGCGTACCGACGCAGTAGACGAAGTGCATCAGGTCTATGCGGTTACGCGAGAGGAAGACGGGCAGAAGAAGACGTTCTTCATCGCCATGGAAATGAAACGCTTCAAACTCGAGGACGGCCGGGCTCAATGGCAGCTCCGCCGAACTCGGCGTGATTTCGTACCCCGATCGCTATGGGGAAAACCCAACAAACCGCCAAACAAAAACGGATAGTGTCCCGTGTCGTGGTTGAGATGGATTATTCTCGGTAGTGTAGCGTGTGCCTTGTGGATCGGCACGGCGCCTCGCCAAGCGTTGGCGGCCGAAGTGGCTTCGAGCCGGATCGACTGCACGCCCAAGCCGCTTCAGAGGATCGCGCCCGGCACGCCGGTCCCCAACGGACCGCCTCGGGGTTGGACCCATTTGATCTTCAAGACCCGATCCACCTTGGCCACCGGCGACGTCAAGGAGGTTCACGAGCTGGCCGGTTCCTTGACGCCATTTCTTTTTACTGCCATGGTAGCTCGCGTGCGTCCCGTGCCCCACGCCGAACCGACGAGCTACCACTTGGACAAGGTTGCCATCGGCCTGGGGACTCGCGTCAAACGGGCCGACCGGGTGCTCGACGGCAAGACGCACCAGGCCTTGGGCGCCGAGCTCGGCGTGGTCCAGAAGATGATCCTCTCCGGCGCCGAGCAGCGACTGGACAAGATCCTCAAGATCGCACGTTCCGACACCATGGCCATGGTCGACGCGCCGACGCTCATGCTCATCGACGGCGAACACCGCGAGACCGTGTTCCGCTATCTGTTTCTCGTCGATCCGCAAAACGGCCGCTTGGACACGCTGGTCTGGCGCGTCGATGAGATCCGGCCGGGCGTCTACCGCCTGGCCTCGGGGCCGGCCGTTTGGGTCCAGCCGAATCTAGTGCGGATTTGCCCGCTGCATGTCGACGGCAGCAAGGTGTTCGGCTCGATTCCCACCTCCCGGGCATTTGCCATCACGCGCCTACCGCCGGGCCGGCCCGTGGTAATACCCCAGCGACTGAAATCCACGGCGGGTGGAAAACGCCTCACGCCCGAGGCGGCCGGGCGAATGGAAAACACGTTGCGTCGGATGCTCCTTCCCCATCAACCAAATCGCGAAGCGGGCCGTCGCTGATCGACGGCGTGGACATCCGCCTGATTCAGATCCTGCACGGGCATTCGAGCATACGATCCAGCCGGCCGGCCTACTGCGAACGGCGAAGACCGTTCTTCGCACGATTGAACTGGAAAGCGACAAAGTAGAGGTTGCGGTCCAAGGGTCGGCGTCTGCCTTGACTGCGAAAGACCACTCCTGTTGAGGTTGTGCGAAACTCCGGCACATCAATCACGCTCAAGGTCCAATTGGGGCAAAACAAAAACCTCAATTACGTCACGAAATCACCAAAACCGAACACCCCCAGTCCTGGACACCCAAGGGCGTGATGGTAGAATCATACCATTGACAGTGCCGATCGCGGATGGACTACGGCGGAAACCGACGGCTTTTGACCAGGGGAGCTTGCCCGTGTTTGTTTGGATATTTCATCGAATCAGCGGCGTGGTGCTCATCTTTGTGCTGGGCTTTCAATTGTTCTCCGGCTTCTTCCAGGCGAGTTCGTCGAACATGGCCTGGGTGGAGACCATGGCCGGGCTTCACAAGCACACGACGTTGAATTGCGTGTTGGTCTTCATGGCTATCTTTCATGCGGCCTATGGCATACGGACGATCGTGTTGGACTTGGGAGCCAAGAGAGAGAAGCTCGTGTTTTGGGTATGCACGATCGTGGCGACGATCTTGTGCGTGGTCTTCTTGATTCTGTTTTTGAAGTTTGTGGCCGCATGATCGAACACGATGTATTGGTGGTTGGAGGAGGATTGGCCGGGCTGCGTGCGGCGGTCGGTTTGGCGGACCATTGGGACGTGGCCGTGATATCGAAGGTCCACCCGGTCCGCTCGCATTCCGGCGCCGCCCAGGGCGGAATGAACGCCGCGTTGGCGAACACACCCGAGGATTGCGACGACACGCCCGAAAAGCACGCTTTCGACACCGTCAAGGGCAGCGACTACTTGGCCGATCAGTCGTCCGTGCTAAGAATGTGCCAACTAGCGCCCGAGGCGGTCTACGAATTCGAGCATTGGGGAACCCCCTTCAGCCGCTTGGCTAACGGCACTATCGCCCAGCGCCCCTTCGGCGGCGGCGGTGCTCCGCGGACCTGTTACGCGGCCGATCGAACCGGACATCTGCTGTTGCACAACTTGTACGAACAGGCGATGAAGCGCGGCATCCGGTTTTACAACGAGGAGGCGGTCGTTCAAGTGGCCACGGAAAATGGCATCTGCCATGGCTTGGTCCTCTACGATCTGAAGACGGGACGGTTGGGAACCCTCGCGGCCAAGTACTGCGTGTTTGCTACCGGCGGATACGGCCGCGTTTACCAGAAGTCGACCAACGCACTGATCAACACGGGAAGCGGCGTCGGCGCCGCGCTTCTGGCGGGTATTCCGGCGAAGGACCTCGAGTTTGTGCAATTCCACCCCACCAGCTTGTTCGGCACCAACATCCTCATCACCGAAGGCGCTCGCGGCGAAGGCGGCTATTTGCTGAACCGACACGGCAAGCGGTTCATGGAGAAGTATGCCCCGAACATGATGGAACTGGCGCCGCGCGATATTGTGGCCCGAGCGATTCAGACCGAGGTCAACGAAGGCGAGGGTTTCCCCGGCGGCTACGTCCAACTCGATTTGCGTCACTTGGGCCGGGAGAAGATCCTCAAGCGGCTGCCGGGTATTCGCGAGATTTCGATCGACTTTGCCGGGATCGATCCGATCGACGTTCCGATTCCGGTGCAACCCGGCCAGCACTATTCGATGGGTGGGATCGACACCGACGTGAACGGCCGGACCGCGGTCCCCAATTTCTACGCCGCTGGGGAATGTGCGTGCGTGAGCGTCCATGGGGCGAATCGGCTGGGGGGGAATTCCCTCTTGGATACCGTCGTGTTCGGCCGCCTCGTCGCCGAGGCCATCAACGCACAAAAAAAGAAAACCACTTTCCAGCCCGATAAAAACGTGGTTGAACGACACCACAAACAAGTCGCCGAACGGTTCGACCGCTTGCAGAATCGCAAGGAGGGCGTGCCGTATTACCAAATCCGCGAGAAGTTGCGCTCTGCACTGACCGAGAAGGTGGGTATCTTTCGCACCGGGCAGGAAATGGCCGAAGCCGTCGAAACAATCCACCAGCTCCGGATGCAATACAAGGACGTCTGCTGCCGGACACGCCCGGGACCTTTCAACTTCGAGATCCTCAACGTACTGGAACTGGAGAGCCAGTTGTACCTGGGTGAGATCACCGCCCGGGGGGCACTCGCACGGCAAGAGAGCCGCGGCTCGCACTATCGAACCGACTACACCGAACGCAACGACGCCGATTGGCTCAAGCATACGATCGCCCGAGTCGACGGTGAAGAAATCAAATTCTCCTCTTCGGAGGTAGACACGCAACATTATGAACCCAAAGAACGAAAATACTAAGACGCTTCGCTTCGAGGTATTTCGATACGACGCCTCGGACGACGGCGAGCCGTATTTCCAGACCTACGAGGTTGTGCCGCAAAGCCACATGTCGGTCCTCGAGGCGCTGCTGGCGATCCAGGACGAGCAGGACCCGTCGCTGGCATTTCGCTACGCGTGTCGCGGCGCGATCTGCGGTTCGTGCGCGATGTCGATCAATGGAAAGCTAGACCTCGCCTGCCGCGTGCAGTTGAAAAACATCAAGACGGACCGAGTGGTGATCGAGCCGCTGCCGAAGTTCGAGATCATCAAGGACCTCGTCGTCGACATGGACCGTTTTTGGGAGAAATACGAGCGCGTCCAGCCTTGGCTCCACGGGGAACTCTCCGGCGAGAAGGAGAGCCTGGTGAGCGAGGAGGACCGGGAGAAGATCGACCAGTTCGTCAATTGCATTCTCTGCGGGATTTGCAACGCGAGTTGTCCGGTGATCGCGTCGAACGAGAACTTTACGGGCCCGGCCGCCTTGGCGAAATTGGAGCGATTCCTGGGTGACTCGCGGGAAGACCGCGGCCCGGAAACGCTCCGGCAAGAGGCCACGCACGACGGAGTTTTCGGCTGCCACACGGTGACCCGATGCATCGAGACCTGCCCGAAGAACGTGCGCCCGACTGACGGCATCACGGCCCTGCGGCGCCGGGCGCTGGCCGACAAGCTCAAGCACCCTTTCGGAGGCCGACGCGATGAAGATTAAGGATTCTTACGTGGCCCGACGACGTTTCCTCGGTTGCATGGCTGGCGGCGGCATGGCGACGCTGGGCGCCGGATTCGTGGCGCCGCTGGCCAGTTTTGTCGGGAACTGCCGGGACGGGCCGCCCCCGCCGTTTCT
>CAYYOX010000257.1:5928-9067 GCA_964473065.1 uncultured Planctomycetaceae bacterium
GCGGGCCAGGCTTGGTGGTGCCGATGCGCTGCTTGTGCGGGGAGTGCCGTGACGATGCGCCCCGGCCGTTTCTGGCAATTGAGAGGGGCGACTGGGCACTGGCACCGGGCAAGTCGAAGATGTTGAAGTATGGAAGGATCCCGGTACTGCTGATCAATACGCCGAACAACGAGCTGAAAGTCTTCCAGGCCGTATGCACGCATTTCGATTGCACGGTCGGCTACCTGGAAGCCGAGAATATGATTTTTTGTGCCTGCCACGAGGGCTACTACGACGTGGACGGGCAAGTGGTCTCCGGGCCGCCGCCAAGACCGTTGAGGGCGTTGTTCTGGACGCGTGACGGCGATAAGCTTACGATTGCACTGGAGAAGGAAAATCTTGAAAAGGCAACTCCAGAATCTCAAACCTGAAAACCTCCTGGCGAGCACCGTTTCCTGGTTTCAGGAGCGAGTCGACCTTGGCCCGGCGATTGCCTTTGCGCGCAAGAAGACGGTGCCGACGCATCGCCATAGCTGGATCTACGTGGCCGGCGGCGCGGCGATGTTCCTTCTGGGACTGCAGATCGCAAGCGGCATTCTATTGATGCTCTACTACCACCCCACCGAAGCCGGGGCCTACGAGAGCGTGCAGAAGATCATGCACGACGTGCCCTATGGCTGGCTGGTCCGATCGGTGCATGTCTACAGCGGCCATCTCTTTATCGCAGTCATTTGTGTGCACTTTGTTACGGTGTTGTTCAGCCGAGCCTATCGGAAACCGAGAGAACTCACCTGGCTGAGCGGCTTTCTGATGCTGCTGATGGCCCTGGCGTCCGGCTTCAGCGGGTATCTCTTGCCCTTCAACGAGCTTTCCTACTACGCCACGCTGGTCGGTACCGAGATTCCCGCCACCGTTCCCTTCGTCGGGGACGTCGTCAAGCATTTCCTTCGCGGCGGCGGCCAGGTGACCGGGGAAACGATTACGCGTTTCTACGCTGCTCATGTGATGATCGTGCCGATCGGGATGGGCCTGCTGTTGGGGATCCACTTGGTTCTCATTCAGATGCAAGGGATGAGCCTTCCGCTGGGTATGCCCAAGAAGAAGGTCAAAGACAACCGGCCGTTCTTCAGCGAGTTCATATTGATCGACGCCTGCGCGTGGCTGGTCCTATTCGGACTGATTGTGACCCTGGCGGTTGTTATCCCCGCAGAGATTGGCCTAAAGGCCGACCCGTTGAAGCCGGCCCCGACGGGCATCAAGCCGGAGTGGTACTTCCTGTTCATGTTGAAAACGCTGAAACTCGTACCCGAGGCGATCGGCGTGGGATTCTTCGCACTAGCCGGCCTCTTCTTCCTACTTCTGCCGTTTCTGGATCGCCGCGCCTCGGCTGAAAAAAAGGGCCCCGGCTTCGTGCTGATTTCCCTCGCGTTGTTCGCCTACGCGGTTGTGTTCGAGACCCTCGCTTGGCTCGACCCCGGGTTGGATCATCCGCCAGAAGTCTTCGCGGCCGACACGTACAATTTTTCCAGTGGCATGGTCTCTTTGGCCCTGATGTGGTTGGTCATCGCCTTTTCGGTCTTCTACCTGCAACGCCTCCTGAAAACCAACACCCAGGCCAGAAAGCTCCAGCAAGACCGCCCAACCGCCTGACGCCCGCTGCCGAAGATCCACATCACTTTATTGATACCCGATTCGTTCAGATCGACCGCTTCGTTCGGCGTGATCACCGAGTAACCGTCCAAGTTGGTGAAGTTACTGGCACTTGTCATGAGCGTTATCGTCTTTTCATTCGTCGGCGAATGAACGGCAACAAGAACGTCAGACCGATGAGCAACAGCAGCAGCGTAGAGGGTTCGGGGACGGCCAGGGCTAGACTGTGGTCGAAGTTGGCGGCGATGGCCACGAAGTTGTTGCCTGCGGGGACGTCGCTCTGGCCGAAGGAATTGTATCCCCAGCCGATCAATGACCCGTCGGACTTCAGAGCCAGATTGTGCCCTTTGCCTGCGACAATGTCGACGAAGTCGTCGCCTTCGGGGACATCGCACTGGCCGAACACGTTTTGCCCCCAGCCAGCCAGCGAGCCGTCGGCACGCAGCGCGATCGTGTGTTGTGCTCCGGCCGCGATGGCGACGAAATCGTTGCCGTCGGGAACTTCCAGTTGGTTATTGCGATTGTCACCCCAAGCCACCAAAGAACCGTCGGCCCTGATGGCCACGCTGTGAAAGGTAGCCGCCGCAATGGCAATGAAGCCATCGCCTTCGGGTACGTCGCTCTGCCCCAATCCGTTGTTACCCCAGCCGCGCAAGGAACCGTCTGCCATCAGCGCCGGGCCGTGCATACCCCCAGCAGCGATTCTGGCAACACCGTTTCCCGTGGGCATGCCCTCCAGACCAATCTCGTCGCCCCATCCAGCCAGGGATCCGTCTTCCTTGAGTGCGAGTCCGAAGTTGCCGCCCGTTTCGATGTCGACGAAACCGTAGCCCAAGGGGACTTGAGTCTGGCCGATGCGGTTGTTGTTGGCGCCCCATGCCACAATCGATCCATCCTCTTTTAACGCCGCGCTCCAAGCTCCGCCGGCAGCAACGTCGATAAAATCATTTCCCGGCGGCGCATCCGTTTGGCCGAAGTCGTTGATTCCCCAAGCCTCGATCCAGGCGGCCGAGCACTTTGGAACGGCAGCAAGACCAAGCAGCAAGTTGGCTGCCGTGAGCAGACAGGCATATCGCAACATTCTCATTCGCATAGACATAAGTCGTTTCCTCCGTATCTTAGAAACACCATGCGGTTCAGGCTGTCACCCAAATGACCAAAATGTCCTTGATCGGCCGGTCCACGATGGGCTCACCGAGACTGTCGACCACACTCAACTCCAACTCGACCCGTCCGCCGCCTTGTTGAAGCGTTCCTTCAACGTACAGAGTGAACGGGAAAGAGGTGCTGCTGATGTTCCAAGTGGTTCCCGGATACACCTCGGTTCCGGGGTCCTGCGACTGGGAAGTCCACACGTCGATAATTCGGCCCGTATCATCCCAATCGAGTTTCAGGAACTCTTGGGTCAACTCGTTGGCATTGTCGATGACGTCGATTTTGATCTCTTGCCAGGGGCCGTCGGGGTGGGTCATGTCGAGCAGCGAGCCGGTGCTGAACCCGTTTTCGATCC
>CAYYOX010000258.1:0-8972 GCA_964473065.1 uncultured Planctomycetaceae bacterium
GCTCTCGGCCGATCCGCCGATGACCCACCACGAGTTGACCGCCTACTTGGAATCCTCGAAGGACGCGACAGTGAGCCGTTGGGTCGTGTTGCAGCCGGTTGCAGCGGGAGAGTATCCCGTGGAAGTTCGTGCCGACGACCTGCTGCGGCGGATGATCGCGGCCAAGATTCAAGGGGCCGACGCGGTGTTTTGCCCTCAGCCGTTCAGCACGAAGCGGGGCCTGATGAACGACGACGGGACGCCGGGTGAGCTGTTCATGCCGTGGCGCACGGCCGCGTTGGCGTTGGCCGGGAGCGAATTCCTCGGCAGCCTCGAATTACCCAACCGAAGCCCCAACCAGATCTTCGGCCGAGGCGACGAGGCCGTGATGGTCGTCTGGAACGATCGACCGGCCGAAGAGGTGCTCTATCTTGGTGAAGACATCCGGCAAGTCGATATCTGGGGACATCGCACCGAACCGGACAAGCAGGAACACCGCCACGTGATCCCGGTCGGTCGTTGGCCGACGTTTATCACCGGGCTGAGCCGACCGGTCGCCGAGTGGCGGATGAATTGCAAGTTGGCTCGAACCAAGTATCCCAGCGTCTTCAACCAGTCTCATCAAGGTTCGCTGGGCTTCGAGAACAGTTTCTCCCGCAACCTAACCGGCACGGCCGAGTTGGCCCTGCCGGAGAATTGGTCGGTCAAGCCGAAACTGGCCGGCTTCCGTCTCGACGCGGGTGAACCGGGCCAGCATCGCTTCGATATCCGCTTGCCATACGACACGGCCAGCGGGCGCCACGATTTCCGCATCGATTTTCTCGTGCAGGCCGACCAACCGTATCGGTTCAGTGTTTACCGGCGACTGGCGATCGGGCTGGGGGACCTGTATGTCGAGATTACCACGCGGCTGAACACCAAAGGGGAACTGGAAATCCACCAGCGGTTTGTCAACGAAACCAACGATCGAGTCAACTTCCGCTGCCACCTGTTTACCCCCGACCGCCGACGATTGAAAACCGAAATCATCGCCCTGGGCAAACTGCCCGACGATCAGGTCTACCGATTACCCAACGGCAAGGAGTTAGTCGGCCGAACCCTTTGGCTGCGGGCCGAAGAAATCGACGGCTCGCGCGTGCTCAACTACCGATTCGATGCCCAGGAGTAGATTCGTAGGGTGCGTGAAACGCACCGACTGCACTGCTAAGTATCAAACCAGATTCATGGTGCGTTTCACGCACCCTACGGCTGACGGAACCTTTATCACCTTCTTCCTTCGACATTCCTTGTTCGATATTCGATATTCCAGTTTTGTAGACGCCAACCATGCACACCATCGAAACACTCGTCGTCTTTCTGCAACATTTCGCGCCGCCGGCGTTGGCCGAGGACTGGGACAACGTCGGCCTATTGGTGGGTGATCGGAACCGGCGGGTGGATCGGGTGATGACTTGCCTAACCGTCACGCCGACGACCGCCGCGGAAGCCATTGACCGGGGCGCCCAACTTATCGTGGCCCATCATCCCATGCCGTTCGAGCCGGTCAGACGACTGACGACCGACACGACGGTCGGCCGGTTGCTGTTGGATCTGATCGGCGAGAAGATCGCCGTCTACAGCCCTCACACCGCATTCGACTCGGCCCGCGAGGGGATCAACCAGCGGCTGGCCGACGGGCTGGGGTTGCAAGGGATCGAGCCCCTGGTGGCGGCCGAGGACGGTTCGGGCAGCGGGCGCTTCGGGCGGCTTGATCAGGCGCTCTGCTTGGCGGATCTGGCCGAGCGGGTGAAGCAGTTCCTGCAGATCGAGCGGCTGCAAATGGTAGGACGGCCCGAGCAGTCGATCGGCACTCTCGGCGTGGCCTGCGGGGCGGCCGGCACGTTTCTCGAACCGGCCCATCAGCAGGGTTGCGATTGCCTGCTGCTGGGCGAAACCCGGTTCCACACCTGCCTCGAGGCCGAGGCCCTGGGCGTGGGGCTTCTGCTGCCGGGCCATTTCGCCAGCGAGCGGTTCGCTGTGGAGTGTCTGGCCGAGGTCCTGGGCGGAGAATTCCCTGAATTGGAGGTCTGGGCCAGCCGTCAGGAGCGGGATCCGTTGGCCTGGGTCGGCTGATGGCCCACTGCGGCCCCTTTTCTCCACCCCGCTGTGGCGCTAGAATAGAGGCATGAATCACCGAACCCTCACCGCATTGCCGGTTTACAACGAAAAGGCCCATCTCACGCACGTGCTGGATCAAGCACTGCGCCATGCCGGCGAGGTCCTGGTGGTCGACGACGGATCGACCGACGGGACGTCCGAGTTGCTGGCTGCCCGAGCCGATATTCATCTGGTAACCCACCCGAAGAACCGCGGCTATGGGGCGGCGTTGATCTCGGCGTTCGAGTTTGCCATCCGCGGCCCGTACGACGTGCTGGTCACCATCGATTGTGACGGCCAGCACGAGCCGCAGCGAATCCCGACGTTCATCGAGGCCTGCCGCAACGCCGACGTGGTCTCCGGAAGCCGCTATTTGCAGCGCTTTGCCGACGACAGCCGTCCGCCCGACGACCGCCGCCAGATCAATCGGACGATCACCGACGAGCTGAACCGACGGCTGGGGTTACAGTTGACCGACGCCTTCTGCGGTTTCAAGGCCTATCGCACCGAAGCCTTGGCCCGAATCGAGTTGACCGAGACGGGCTATGCCATGCCGTTGGAGTTTTGGGTTCGAGCGGCAGAGGCCGGCTTGAAAGTCGTCGAACTTCCCGTGCCGCTGATCTATCTCGACGAAGAGCGTTCGTTCGGCGGCGCGTTGGACAATGCCCATACCCGACTGGACATCTATCGGCAGGTACTCGGCCGGAGCCTGGCGACCTGTTCGGTCTGCCGGGAAGAAGTTGCATGAGTGCGCGGCCCGCCCCGATCCGCTATCGCCGACTGCGCGCGCCGCAGGAGAACGGGGCGATATTGGTCGATCCGCCGTGGGACGGCATCGAAGATCTGGTGGCGGAGAATGCGGCCGGGCGGTCGGAATTTCATGACGCGGACCTCGGCGGTCGGTCGTTGGGTGAACTGGGTCGGCTGGCTCGCGAAGATCTGTTGCGTCAGGCCCAACGCTGGACCGAAACGTATCGTCCGGTCGACACAACATCCAATGCAGCAGCCGGGCGGATCTTTCTGGCAGGACATCAGCCCCAGGTATTCCATCCGGGCGTCTGGTTGAAAAGCTTTGCCCTAGGTACGCTCGCCCGGCAGCATTCGGCGGTGGGCGTGAACCTGCTGATCGACGGCGATACGTGCAAGAGCACCACGTTGCGCGTGCCCGGCGGGTCGGTCCGGTCGCCCGTGACAGCGGAAATCCCCTACGATCAACCTTCCGACCCGATCCCCTATGAGCAACGACAGATTCTTGATCCCCAGCGGTTTGCCGACTTCGGCCGCCGGGTGATCGAGCAACTGGCCCCTTTGGTCTCCGACCCGCTGATCGGACAGTATTGGCCGCTGGTGCTGGATCGGGCAAGGTTCACGAATAACCTCGGCACGTGTCTGGCCCAGGCAAGGCACAAGCTGGAAGAGTCTTGGGGACTGACGACCCTCGAAGTCCCCCAAAGTCGGGTGTGCGAGAGTGAGGCCTTCCGCTGGTTTACGGCATATATTCTGTCCCGAATCGAGGAGTTTCGGTCGATCTATAACGGCGTGCTGGACGAATATCGCCGCGCCCATCGCCTGCGGAGCCAGGCCCAACCGATTCCCGACTTGACGCACCATGGCCCATGGCACGAGTCGCCGTTCTGGGTCTACACGGCCGAATTCCCTCGACGTCACCCCTTATTGGTCGACCCTCGATCGGACCGGCTGATGCTTTCCGACGGCCAAGGGTTGGAGGTCGAGTTGCCGGTCGGACCGGGTCAGGACCTGAGTGAGGCGGTCGCCGTCTTAACCGGGTTGGCGGACCGAGGGATCAAGATTCGATCGCGGGCCCTGGTCACCACCCTGTTCGCTCGACTGATGCTCGCTGACCTGTTTGTCCACGGCATCGGCGGGGCCAAGTATGATGCGCTGACCGACGCACTGATCGAGCGGTTCTTCGGCCTGCGTCCGCCCGGTTTCTTGACCGTTTCGGCTACGTTGCTGCTGCCGATCGACCGTCCGACGGTTAGCGCAGAGCAGCAACGGGAAATCCGCCGCCGGCTGCGTCGCTTGACGTACCACCCGGAGCGATTTGTGAACATCGATGCGGGTAGCCGCATGGGGGAATCCACTGGACCGACTGAGTTGATGGCCGAGAAGCAGCGGTGGATCGAAACGTCTCAAACGCCCGAGAATGCCCGAATTCGTTGCCATGCCATCCGGCGGATCAACCGCGAATTGCAGCCCTGGGTGCAAGAACAACGCGGTCAATGGGAGGCGAAAATGTCGGCGGCGGCGCACGCTTTGCACGCCGAGCAGATCCTTGCCTCCCGCGAGTGGGGATTCTGCCTCTATCCGGAAAAAACTTTTCGCACTTTTCTGGCCGCGCTACTTCCCAAGCCGGCTTGAACATGGTTTGATACCCTTCGTGATCGGTAACAGCCGGGAGGTTCTCTTGGCGGAAAGGATTCTTGCCGATGAGTGCGGAGGTTCCTTCTTCGATTCGAACAGGGCGACGGGCTCGCGGGCGTCCGCCTAAGTTTCCCTTGAAGCCGGCCCACGGGGGCGACCATCCGGCTATCTTTCGTTTTCTCACCGGCATCTTTCAAGGTCCCTCGCAGGCCGAATTCAAGGCGTCGCTGGAGGACCCTTTCTACGAGCCGCGCGATCGGCTGTTGATCAAGCAAGGTCCCCAGATCGTCGGGCACGTTCACGTCACGCATCGGCTGATGCACTTCGGCCCGTTGCAGATCCCGGCGGCCGGATTAGCACAGTTGGCCGTGTTGCCCGAATGCCGCGGACAAGGGCACGCCGACCGACTATTGGCCGCGGCCGAAGCGCACATGAAGAAGACGGGCGCGATGATCGGACTGATCCGCACCAGCAGCCCCCACGTCTTCCGGCGGACGGGTTGGGACGTGTGTGTGCGGCACAGTGACAGCCGGGCCGACGCCCGGGACATCCTCTCCGGACTGATCGACCGCGGATTGCGGCGCCGACAGTTGCACATCCGACCCCACCGGCGCTGGGAACTGCCCGCGCTGATGAGAATCTACGACCAGAATCTTTCCGACGCCTACGGCCCGATCGAACGCACCGAGGCCTATTGGCAGTGGTTGACTCGCCGCCAGGCCTACGACCAGATTTACATGGCGCTGGACGGGCCCGAGCTAATGGAGCTCGAGGAGATCAGCACCCGGATCGTGGGCTACGCGGTGACTCGCGGCGAGCGGATTGTCGAGCTGATGACGGCCCCGAATCAGCGTCGCGCGGCCGCGGAGCTATTGGCCCGTTGTTGCCGCGACGCCATCGAGCACGACCGCCACGGCCTTATCCTGCATGCGCCGGAAAAGTATTTCCTGCACAAGATACTTCGCGACGTGGGCGAAGTGCATCACGTTCACGAGTCGGATCAAGGAGAAGTGATGATGGTCCGGCTGCTGGATCCGGTGAAATTGCTGGAACTTTTTGGCACGGAGTTCTCTCGGCGCGCCCGAGCGGCCGACCTGCCGCCGTCGTTCGAGTTAGGTCTGGCGGTCGACAAGCGGAAGTATTGTATCGAGTTCGCTCCGGGGAAGATCACGATTCAGACGCAACGACTCGGACGCAGCTACCTGCAACTGAATGTGGCCGACTTCACCCGACTGCTCTTGGGTCAACTCGATTGGCCTGCGGCCCTTGCCGACGGCCGGTTGAGTTGCTCGACCGCCCTGGCCGAGCGAATCGGACGCGCACTCTTTCCCCAGCTACCGATGTGGCGCCCGCCGCTGGACGACTTGCCGGCCTGAATCGCATCGCGCGATTCGGATAATTTTTGTAGGGTGTGTCGAGCAGCGAAGACCCACGCGTCGGATCGTTGTCGTCTAGTGAATATCGAATATCGAACAAGGAATGACGAATGCTGAAGTGTTATTCCGTGCGTGCTACCTTCTTCCTTCGATATTCCTTGTTCGATATTCGATATTCAGGAAGGTGTTTTCAGAAGAAGCATTTCACACACTCACACGTGCGTCTTCGCTGCTCGACCCACCCTACATATTCCCAAGGCCGCCGGGGCTAATCGGGGAAACTCCCGCCCTCACTGCGGAATCGGCGTGGCGCCGCGGGCGTTGGATTCGTAGAGGGCCTCGATCAGGGCCATGGTTCTCAGGGCATCGTCCGCCCGCGTGGGCAGCACCTCGTCTTCCCCGGCGGCAAAACGCTGGAGGTTGCACATCGTGCCCATGAACGCCTCGGGAAACCAACTCCCCGAGATCGGCACGGCAGTCCAATCGGTCCCCTCGGTCGCGAACTCCAACTCGTCCGGCTCGCCCTCGGGAAAGTTGATCAGGCAACCGAACTTGATCATCACGGCCCCCTTGAGCCCTTCGATGCGAGCGGTACACGTCTCGTGCCGGCGGCCGAAGGACCAGTTGTTGTTCATCGACAAACAGCATCGGGTTTCAGTGCCATAGTCCAAGATCGCACTGGTTCGGGTGGCTTCGATGTCGGGGACCTTCGGATGCGGGATCGATCGGGCGTAGACCCCTTCCGGCTCGCCCAGGATGCTGCGGATCCAGTCGAAATAGTGGATCGAGGCGATCAGCATATCGACGCGTTCTTGGCCCTTCAAGAACGGGAACAGCTCCCACGGCTCGTTGAAGTTCATGTGTACTTCAAGGTCGGTGATCGGCCCGATCAGCCCGCGGCGGATCAAATCGGCCGCAACCAGCATCTTGGGACTGAAACGCAACTGGAAATTGACCGCCGCGACGAGTTCCTTCTCGCGACACACCTGGGCGATCTGCCGGGCGCTCGTCAGATCCGTGCCCATCGGCTTCTGCATCAACACGACCGCCCGCTCGGGTAACTGCCGAACGATCGCCAACAGATGATCCGGAGGAACCGCGATGTCGAACACCACGTCCTTCTCCGCCGCGGCCTCCTCGATCGAGTCGAACACGCGGGCAATGCCGAACTCCTCGGCGATCTCGCGGCTACGCTGAGGTTGAATGTCGAACACGCCGGCGACCGGCAAGCCGGCCATGGCATAAGCCGGCAGATGGGCATTGCGCACAATATCGCCCGTGCCGAGAATCACAATCGGCCGAGGGTTCGACGGCACGGGCCAGCGTTGTTGCAGCGTGGAAGGATCAAGCGTCATAGGGCACCCGGTTTATTAAGGCAAGTCAGGAATCGGCGACGGGAGTCGCCTCCTACAGTCAGGGCTTCACCGGCGGGCGGCCGATGCTGTAGTACGTGAAGCCTAGCTCCTGCATGTAGCGGGGATCGTAGAGGTTGCGGCCGTCGAAGATGACCGGCTGTCGCATCAACTGGCGTACCTTCTGGAAATCGGGATGCACGAAGTGCTTCCACTCGGTCATGATCGCCAAGGCATCGGCGCCTTCGATCGCCTCGTCGCGACGTTCGCAATACGTGAGCTTGTCGCCGTATTTTTGCTTGACATTTTCCATGGCTTCCGGGTCGTGGACGCGAAGCTTCACGCCCAACTCGAGCAGCCGATCCAGCAGCACCAAGGCCGGGGCCTCGCGCACGTCGTCCGTGCCAGGCTTGAACGCCAGACCCCATACCGCTATGGTCATGCCCTGGAGTTGGCCGTCGAAATGCTTTTCGATCTTGCCGGTCAACACGGTCTTCTGATGGGCATTGACCTGATGAACGGCGTCCAGGATCTTGGGCTCGATGCCATGGGCCCGGGCGACCGCGGCCAGCCCGCAGACGTCCTTGGGGAAACAACTCCCGCCATAGCCGACACCCGGGAAGAGAAACGCGAATCCGATCCGGCTGTCGTGCCCGATACCCCGTCGAACCTCGTTCACGTCGGCGCCCGTGCATTCGCAAAGGTTGGCCATTTCGTTGATGAAGCTGATCTTCGTCGAGAGCAGCGAGTTGGCCACATACTTGGTCATCTCGGCACTCTCGGGCGACGTGGCCAACAGCGGCTTGTCGGTTTGCAGGTAGGGTTCGTAGAGATAGGTGAGCTTCTGGGCAACCTCTTCAGACCGAGCGCCGACGACCACGCGGTCGGGTTTCATGAAGTCGTCGATGGCCGTGCCTTCCTTGAGAAACTCGGGGTTACTGGCCACGTGGCAGTCGCGGCCGGTCGACTTTTTCAGCCGCGCGGTCGCCGCCGCGTTGGTACCCACCGGGACCGTGCTCTTGAGCACCACGATCGCATTCTCACCCAAGTGCGGTGCCACCTCGTCGATTACCGCCCAAAGCGCCGTCAAGTCGACCGAACCGTCGTCGGCCGAGGGCGTGCCGACGGCTAGGAAGACCAGTTCGGCCTTGGCTGTCGCCGTGGGCAGATCGGTGGTGAAGTGCATCCGTCCGCCCGCCGTGTTGCGCTCTACCAACTCAGCCAGTCCCGGCTCGTAGATGGGAATCTCGCCTCGGTTGAGCATGTCGATCTTTCGCTGGTCGCAATCGACGCAAGTTATGTCGTTACCCGTCTCGGCCAGGCAAGTTCCCGTAACCAGTCCCACGTATCCGGTTCCCACTACCGCGATTTTCATGATCGTGCTTCCTTCGCTCGTTCTTCGAGATGAAATGCCTGCCGCCACCAGTCCAAGGTGTCGGCAATGGTTTTTTCCAACGGAATCGTTGCCTCCCACCCGGTACACTCGACCAGGCGCGTGATGTCGGCAATGGGTTCTTGTTTTGTCTCGGGCCGCGATTCGACGATCGGTCGCTTCGGATCGGCCATTTTCCTTAGTAAGTCTAGGATATCCCCGCTGCGGCGGCTGATGCCTGAGCCGATATTGTAGATTTCTCCGATTTTTCCGTGTTCGATCAATAACCGGTAAGCGCGAACCACATCCCGCCCGTCGGTCAGGTCGAGGTGCGCATCGAGCCTGTGGACCTCGACCTGACCGACGGGCGGG
>CAYYOX010000259.1:0-8959 GCA_964473065.1 uncultured Planctomycetaceae bacterium
ATTGGAATGCGTCGACCACCGTGACCGGCAACAACGACCTGGCGATTCCCGGCGACCTCGGTCTCTACTCCAACGATTTCTTCCAGGCCGACGTCATGCGGCTGGACTACTCCTCACAGTTGCACTCCCTGGAACTCAACGCGGTCCGGTTATGCCGCACCAGTTGTTGCGAGCATGGTTCGCCGTACGGGAATGGCTGTAGCACGTTGCGCTCGTTGGAACTATTCGGCGGCTTTCGCTACTTGCGGCTCAGCGAGATGTTCAACATCAACTCGACCGACTACGACGAAGGGACCAGCGACTACAACATCCGCGTCCGCAACAACCTTTACGGCGGGCAGATCGGCGCGCGTTTGCAGCGACGTCGGGGTTGCCTCGGTTGGGTGCTCACCGGCAAAGGCGGCATCTTCTGCAACGACGCCTGGCAAAGCCAATCCGTCTCGGACTATCCCCCGCCCTTCATGCTCCGCTCAGAGCGAGGCCGCGGGAGTCGAAACGTGGCCTTCGTGGGCGAGGCGAATTTCGTCCTGACGCTCGATCTGAACGACTGCTGGACCGCACGCGGCGGTTACAATCTGATGTGGATCGAGGGCGTGGCCCTGGGGCCCGACCAGCTCGATTTCACCATGACATCCACCAGCGGCACCATGCTCACCAACGACGGCGGGCTGTTCCTACACGGAGCCAGCGTCGGGCTAGAGGCCCGGTGGTAGGGACATTCTCGGCTTTTGGTGCGCAGCCACCCGTTTGGGGATGGTGTCCCGTGAGCGTATTGCTGGAATAACCCAAGCAAACGAGTGCCGGTGTGCCACTGGGCAGTTTACGAGAAATATGCGGGCGTTTCCGCAATTCTTTATCCGCCGCCTAACATCAAGGCGAAGCTCCACATACGGGGCAGGCGTGCAAGGGGCAATGTGTACGTGTGCGCATGTACACTTTTGTGGGGTATGCGTGCCCCATGTGGCGTATGTTCGAGTGCCTTATAATAGTAAATAATCAGAGATGTGGTCGGGTCGGCCGCAGTACAACAATGGCTTCTTGGTTTCCCTACGTTTCTCGGCGTCGCTTTGCCTCGGAGGGTGTGAATGACGCTTGGACCGTCAAGACGAAAGCGATCGGCAAGGACAACAGCAACAATCCCTATTTGATCCCTAACGAATGGATTGCAGCCACAGTTGGGCGATTCTTGCACCTACCAGTACCACCGTGTGCCCTGATGCGCAAACACGATCGACGCACCGTGATGTTTGCGTCAATTAGTTTTGAAGGAGACACTGCTCCCGCGGATGTAGACCCTGGCGTTTTGTGGCAACATGAGCCACTCCTTTGCACAGGCATCCTTGTACTGGATATTCTTGTTGCAAACTGTGATCGCCACGCCAGAAACATCAAGGTAGACAACCCCGGCAAGCCAAAGCGGATACATGTCTTTGATCACGACCGCGCCTTGTTTTACGTTCACCCACAGGAAGGCGCAAAACGGTTAGCCGAGTTGAATGGTCGACTCGGCGTGACTGGGGGAAGCGTAAGCGGGGATAACCGGCACTGCCTCATTGATCACATTGACACTGTCGAACATTTTCCCCATTGGCTGGAAAGGGTAGAAAGCATGCCGCGAGCCTTTATCCACGACGCGTGTCAGCAGGTCCACGGCCTTGGAGCAACCAAACGGGAAATACACAAGGTAATCGATTTTCTGGACAACAGGCGCAAAAACATTGCAAAATTGATACTTAACCACAAGAACCAATTTCCGGCCATCACTGACTGGCAGCTATTCCTATGAGCGATCCACGATATATCCTTGCCAAGTACGTGCCAGACCTCAGTCGAATGGAGCCGAGGAATATCGGCCTTTTCCTCTGGCATAAGGGGCGATTTCAGGCCCGTTTTCTCGAAGCTGAAAACGCGCCATTTATCACAGACAAGGCAACCTTCGTCCGCTGGGTGGACTACTGGGTGAAGATGACTGACGGTCAAGAGATTGCTGTACCGGGTCGGCCGCCGGTGCCGAAGAAAGACGAGGCTTGCATTGATGCACTATTGGAGGCACAAGAGGGCGAATACTTGCTGGTTGATGCGGGTTTTGTGCCGCAGAACCTCACCGTGAAAGAGATGCCGCAAGCCGTCGACTTTCTTTTTAGCGAATTAGTCGCAATACACGAATCTCTTACAGCACGTGAAACCGCTACGACCCTAAAGATACGGTGTAAACGCATTTTTGATCGCACGGGCCTTTCTCAACACAGCGACTTCAAAGCAAAGTACCCGGTTAAATGTCCTGTATATGGTGTGCAAAGGCATCTGCATTTTCATTATGGCCTTGGAAATGGCACTCCCACAGCCTTGTTTCAGAGGGTAGCATTATCGAGAGAGCAGAGCGTAAACAGTTCCGCGTTTATGTTCCGCGCCCTGACAGAGAATGCCATGCTTCAAAAAAACCGCTGTGCTGCGCTGGTCCAGAAAAGTGAAATCAACAACGAAGCATCCGAAGAAGGGCACCAGTTGCTTGCCCAGGTTTGCACGGTCATTGACGTTGACCAAGAGTCCCGTGCCGAAGAGGAACTCACCGACATTGCAGGGTCGCAATGAGCCTTTGTTGACTTCCTTTGTCTATATTGGCACGCAAATAGTCCACGTCTATTCTGCCTAGGGGTGAGTGCGCCACGACCACTGGAGAGCGGCCGCGTCTTGGTAGTGGTGTATTTTGGCAAGCTATCCTTCCTTGACGTCGCGGTCGAAAAGGAGACAATGGGTGGTTTGTGACCCTTTGTTTGTCTGTTTGAAGGAAACGTGCCGTGGCCAAGTTTGCCGTGATTCTGCCTGCCGCCGGACGAAGTAGCCGGTTTCGGGATCCGCATTATAAGAAGCCGTTTATCCAGTTGGGCGGTCGGGCCGTCTGGCTGCATTCGGCCGAACGGTTCCTCGGCCGCGACGACGTGGCCCAAGTGATCCTGGTCATCTCGCCGGAAGACCGTGAGGATTTTCACTTCAAGTTCGGCTCGAACGTGGCCATTCTCGGCATCGACGTGGTCGACGGCGGAGCCGAACGGTCCAATTCGGTCGAGGCGGGCTTGGCCCGGGTTAAGCCGGAAGTCGATTTCGTCTGTGTCCACGACGCCGCACGACCTTGTCTGGCCAACGAGTGGATCAACGAGATCTTCCAAACGGCCGAGAAGACCGACGCGGCCATCGCGGCGATCCCGATCAACGGCACGTTGAAGCGGGTCGGTAAGGACAAGAAGATCGAAGAGACCGTCGCGCGGGCTCACCTTTGGGAAGCCCAAACGCCGCAAGTATTCCGCCGCGAACTGCTGCTGGAGGCCTACGCCAAGCGGGGCGATTTTCAGGCTACCGACGACGCCCAACTGGTCGAGCGCATCGGCCACCCAGTCACCATAGTGCCCGGCTCACCCATCAACATGAAAATCACCACCAAGCAAGACCTCCGCGTGGCCGAGCAATTGCTAAAGGCGCTGCCGAAGCCGAAACTACGCGGCCATGGGAATCCGTTTGCGGATGACGACATGTGGAGGTGACGAAGCAGTGGATAGTGGTTGGTGGATAGTGGATAGTTATTGAGGGCAAGGCGATTATGGGTGTTAGGGACTATCGGGAGTTGATTGTTTGGCAGAAGGCGATGGATTTAGTTGAGACGGTTTACCGAATGTCCGGCGCGTTTCCGAGCAACGAACTCTATGGACTGACCAGCCAGATCCGTCGGGCTGCTGTTTCTATTCCATCTAACATTGCCGAAGGTCAAGGGCGCACGACGACTCGCGATTTCCTGCATTTCCTTGCCATAGCCAATGGGTCCCTCAAAGAAGTCGAAACGCAGACTCTCATTGCCCAGCGGCTCGGATACATCGATCAATCGGGAGCCAGCAAAGTCCTCGCACTGGCCGCGGAAGTAGGCCGCCTGCTCAGCGGCTTGCGGAAATCCCTACAAGCAAAGCAACCAAACTAGCTTACTAACCACCAACCACTATCCACCAACCACTATCCACTAACCACTATCCACTAACCACTGCTTCCCTCATGTCCGACATTATTGCTGAGCTTTCCTGGCGAAACTTGGTCAACCAGATTACTGACGCGGAGAATCTGCCGCGATGGCTTAACGAGAAGTCGCGGACCTTGTATGCTGGCTTCGATCCGACGGCCGATAGCCTGCACGTGGGCCATCTGATGGCGCTGATGATCTTGCGGCGGTTCCAACAGGCCGGGCATCGGCCGATCGCGTTGATCGGCGGGGCGACCGGCATGATCGGCGATCCTAGCGGCAAGAGCGAGGAACGCAACCTGCTGTCGGTCGACGTGCTGCAAGATAACATCGAAGGCATGGGGCGGCAGTTGCGACGCTTTCTCGACTTCGATTGCGGAGACAACTCGGCCTTGTTGGTCAATAACTACGACTGGGTCAGCAAGTTTTCGTATATCGAGTTCCTTCGCGACGTGGGCAAGCATTTTCCCGTGAATGTGATGCTGACCAAAGACTCGGTCAAAAGCCGTTTGGAACGGACCGATGGGGGACTGAGCTACACCGAGTTCAGCTACATGCTGCTGCAAGCCTACGACTTCGTTCATCTGAGCGAGCAGTACGATTGCAGCCTGCAAGTCGGCGGGAGCGACCAGTGGGGAAACATCACGGTCGGCATCGATCTGGCCCGGCGGATGCGTGGCGAGCAACTCTACGGGCTGACCAATCCGCTGCTGACCAAGAGCGACGGCGCCAAGATGGGCAAATCGGAGTCGGGCTCCGTCTGGCTCTCGCCCGAGAAGACCAGCCCCTACCAATTCTACCAGTATTGGATCAACCTGGACGACGCCGACGTGGGCACGTGCCTGCGCTACTTCACCGACCTTGGCCAAGACGAGATCGACTCGGTGCTCGAAGAGCACGAGGCCGACGCGGGACGCCGCACGGCCCAACGCCGGCTAGCGGTCGAGTTGACCCGGTTGGTACACGGCGAAGAGGGCCTGAGCACGGCCCAACGGGCGACCGAGATCTTCTTCGGGGCCGAGATCAGCGAGCTCAGTGACGATCAACTGCTGAGCATCTTTGCCGACGTACCGAGCAGACAGCTTCCCCGCGAGCGGCTTTCCGGCGAGGGGTTGCCGATCATCGACGCATTTCAGGAAGTCGGCCTGGCCAAGACGAAAGGCGAAGCCCGGCGAACGATCACGCAAGGCGGCGCCTACGTGAACAACCGCCGCGTCGAAGGCATCGACACCCGGCTCGGTCCCGACCAACTGGTCGGGCAGTCGACCATGGTGTTGCGCTCGGGCAAGAAGAAATACGCCGTGCTGCGATTCTTGTAGGAGGCGACTCCAGTCGCCGATTTCGCTACTTGCCGGGAACCATCGGCGGGCCGTTTTGCGGCGGCCCGGGTTGGGGCGGACCGGGTTTCTTTCCGCCCGGTTTGCGTCCTGAATTGCCTTGCCCGAAGACGTCGGCCAACGCTCGATGCACTTTCTCGGCGGTGAGGCCGGGGCTGACTTTCAGGACGGTCACGGTCGTGGTGGTCGGCTTGGCCGCCTCGTCGAGTTGCTCGACCAACTTGGTGACCGCATCGAACAGGTAGACTTGGGCCGAGATGACCAGCGTGTTCGAGACTTCGTCGATTCCGATCGACAGATCGCCTTGGAATCGGGGCTTCTTTTGCTCCGAACCCTCGCCCTCGTCGACGTCGTAGATGTACATGTAACGGGATTGGGGACGCTGCTTCTGCTGTTCCTGATTCTTGGCAAAGGTCCTGTCGCGGGAACTGAGCAGGTCGCGGTAGACGTCTTTCACCGCGTCGGCCACTACGCGAGCCTCGCCGTAGCGGATGGGGATCACTTGCGTCTTGCGGATCGATTGCGAGTCGGACGGCTCGGGCTGGTCGTAGAACTCGATCAGCTCCTTGATCTGTCGCAACTGATTGGCGCTGGCGTTCTGGACCAGGATGGAGTTGGTATCCGGGTCGGTAATGAACTTCAGTTTGCGCCGCTTGGAGAGCCTGTCGCGTCCTTTGTTGTCCTGATCGCGCCTGCTGCCGAAGTCCCCGTAAAAGAAATCGTATCGCGGCTGAGTTTTCTCTTTCTTGGCGTCAAAGAATTCCTTCAGGTTCAGCGCGACGCTATAGGCCCAGGCATACTTCATCTTGAAGATTTCGTAGTCCTTGCGCGGTGGGGCCAAGTCGGCAATCAACTGCTCGAGCAGGTCCAGAGCCTTCGTGTCCTGCGAGGAGATGGTCAGTTTCCCGTCGACCCCCCGAGAAATCGTGACCGGGGGCGGCGGCCCCTTCTCGGCCGGTTTCTTCTCAGCAGGCTCCTTCTCAGCAGGCGAAGACGGTTCGGCCGTTTGTTCTTGCAATGCGGCGAATCGGATCAGCGGGCGGCCGTTTTGGGTGGTGGATGTCTTCGGCGGCGTATCCGATTTTTCGGGCGCCGGTTCCTCGGACTTCTCCTCCGGCGGCAGCACTAGTTGATTCGGCGCCACGGACGGCCAGGTGCGGCGAAGTCGTTCGAGCAGCACGCGAAGTTCGTCTTCCTCGAAGGTGTCGATCACCCGACTCGTACGCGAATCTCCACCCTCGGGCGGAATCTCACCCAGCTTGACCAGCAGCTTGCGGACCTCGTCCAGTTCGATGTCGTTGGCCCAAAGCAAGAGGCGATTATGCTCGATATCGGCGTCGACGCGGAACTGGTCGGTCTTTCCTTTGTCCTGGTTACCACGCCCATAATCGTCGAAGATGTAGCGGTATCTCGATCGCATGGGGTCTTCTTTTTGCTCCTTCTCGCCGGCCATCATGAACTCGATCGAACCGGCCACATACTCGGCGTCGAGGCGTCGCAAGGGGATTACCTCGAAACTGCGGCCGCTGCCGTCCAGCTTGTCGACCAGATTGCGGATCGTCTCGTGATCGGCGTCGCAGGCCCGGGCGATGATCGCGTTGTTCTTCTCGTCGACCTCCAGCGAGGTGCGCGGATCGAGCGAGCCGGTGTCTTGGAGCGTTTTCACCAGCGGTTCAGGATCAATCATGGCCAGGCGATAGACGGCCACCGAGACCGGCTCGCTGTCGGTATTGGATGCCTTGCGCAGATTGTCGAGCAATTCCTCGACCTTGGCCACCTCGAACTCGTTGGCCCAAAGCATTAGCGAGTTGTTCCTCTCGTCGGCGTCGACGCGAAATTGATCACCCGTGCTTTGCGACGAGCTGCGCGATCCGTAGCGACTCGATCTGTAACGATCGAAGAAATCGTAGGGACTTCGCCCTTGGGACTGGGGCTCGTCTTTCTTCTTCCCGTCCATCATGAAGGCGACCGTTTCGGCGACCTTCTTCGCACGCAGGACTTTCAGCGGAATGACGACCGACTTTCGACCCCCGCCGTCGAGCTTGTCGACCAGCGCCCGAATCGTCACGTGATCGGCCAATGGGGCATAGGCGATCAGCGTCTTGTTCTGCGAATCGGCCTCCAGCCGCGTGGTGGGATCCAGATCGGCCAACTCTTCCAGGGTCTTGATCAACGGCTCGGGCAACATCGTCTGAAGTCGATAGACGTGCATCCGCTGCATATTAGCCATCAGCGACCGCGACGGGTCGGTCGGCACGTCGAGCATCTCGACCGCCTGTTCGATCAGGGCCATCTTGTCGGGCGGAGCATGGGCCAGGATGCTGTTCTTTCGCTTGTTGAGCACCAATTGGACCTTTTCTTGTCGCCTGGGCTTCGCCGCAGCGCCCGGCTTCTTGCCTTGCTGTTTCCGACGCGCCATTTCGGCCATCATCTTGGCTTGCTGTTGCGCCTGCTGTTGCTGCATCTGCTGCATCTGTTGGGCCGACATGGGCATCGCCGAGCCACCGCCCCGCTTCGACTCGATACCCAACAGGGCCTCCAACTGATCGCGGACATCCGCGGCCCGGGCGTACTTCAGCACAAACTCTCGCACCAGCCGATCCTGCCCCACCGGCGACTGCTCTTCGGTCAACAGCCGGTGAATCTCTTGCAGGTTGACCACCGCATCCATCGCTTCCAGGCGATTCGTGGCCACCAAGGCCGTCAGCTTACCGTTGGGGCTGAGCATCGGCTTGAACTCTTCGACGGCCGTCTCGGCCATCAACCAATCCAACGAGAACGAGACCTTGGCAAACTCGTGTGGACTGCGATTCTGCAAATCGTCCGGTTCGACGCGCGGCACCATGCCCGGGTTGAGCTTCTCGGTCTTGACCACCGAAAGCACCTCGCCGTGTTGCAAGAGCGTATAGCCGCGGGCCAGCAGGTGGCGATTGATCAGGTCGCGCGTCTGGTCGACCGAATAGCTGTTCTTGGTCGTGAGGTTCAGATAGTCGCCGGGTAACTCCTGCCAATCGAGGCTCATTGAGGAGATGTCGGCCAACCACTGAAGCACGTCCGGCCAAGACTGACCGGTGAAACTGAAGCGCACTCTGCCCTGTTCGTCGGGCTTGGTTTTCAATTCCTCGGGATCGGCCGGCTCGGTCGGTTCGGTGGGGCGCTGGATCGGCTTGGGAGTGTCGCCTTCTTCCTTCTTCTCGCCCGGTTTGTCTTCCTTGGGCTTCTCTTCGCCAGGCTTCCCTTCCTTGGGCTTTTCTTCGCCGGGTTTCCCTTCCCCGGGCTTTCCTTCGTTGGGCTTCCCCTTTTCCTCGCTTGGCTTGCCTGGCGGCTGGGTTGGCTTACTCGCCGGCGTAGCGTATGGAACGGCCTTGGTGTCGCCTGGCGATGTCTTGATGACGACGGGCGGTTGGCCGGGCTTTTGTTGGATAATCATCCCGCCCGACTCGACTGCGACCTGGGCCAAGACCGCGTGGGTCGATACGAACGTCGCCGTGACGAAGCCCAAGGCTACGAGGAGTGCTGTGAGCCTGACCATAATATGTCCCTTTGCTCGGCCGCTCGCCGGAGGGTGAGCGCGATAGTATATCCCCCCATTATCGCATCACAGCGCCCCACTTTCAAG
>CAYYOX010000260.1:0-8955 GCA_964473065.1 uncultured Planctomycetaceae bacterium
CCATACCGGCAGTGCGCAGGATGCTCGATTTTGTCCCGGAGCTCGTGAGCCAGTTTGGCGGCGATCTGGTGCAGGCGGCCGAGCGACCATTGATTGACGCCATGGGCGGCGAGGATCTTGCTTTCAAGGAAGCAGTCAAACGCAAGCTGGCAATGATGCGTGCAGAGTTGGCCGGTCCATCGCCGACGCCGCTGGAGATGCTGCTCGTCGATCGGATTGTGACGTGTTGGCTTCAGGTTCAAAGTGCAGATATCGCGGCTGCTCAGACGACGAACTGCCCGCTGGAATTGGCAGATTTTCAGCAGCGCCGGCAAGCCCGCGCGCATCGCCGTTATCTGTCGGCGATCAAGATGCTGGCCACGGTGAGGAAGCTCGCGCTGCCAGCGCTGCAGTTGAACATCGGACAGAATCAAGTGAACGTGGCCGGCGAGATCGAGTGCTTAGACGGACGATCGTCAGAGCCATAGCGTCTTTCGCTCGTGGAGTACGCGGATCTCGAATTTGCTGGATCGACTAGCCACTGCTGAAGCGCAGGGTCGTGCGGCGGTGTGGTGCCTACTTGCCCATGACTATTGGATGCGTGTTGGGGACAAGGCCGCGTCCATGTTCGGGAGCCTGGCAGAGTAGAGCGGCGAGAAGACATCGCCTCGCACGGGGGACGTGCACTGAAAGTCACCGTGGGCTTCTGGCTAGCCAAACGTAAGCGTCCCACGAAACGCGTGGTGTGAGTTTGGCTGCCGGGGCGGTGCGGTTGGTGTCCGTGGCTCGATTCAACAAAGCGCTACAACGTGGCCTATTGTCGGGGCGGTAGAAGATTAGCCGGTCTGGCGGAGCGGGTTCAAGGCCAGACGGAAACCGCCGTGTACCCGCCATGGGACCCTGACGCCGCCACGGACTCGGTCATGGCGCTGGCGAACATCCAGGTCGCCACAGGCGAGACGGCCCGCGCGACAGGGGGCCGGCTGATGCTCGCGTTTAACACACCCTTCTTCCCCGACAAGGCTGTCGAGGGGCTGGTAGGACCACTTCTACCCGGATAGAATTGCGAAAAAGAGTGAGCCTGCTACAGTGGTGTTATGCGACGGATTCGGAATTTGTTGCATAATCGGGAGCCGGGCATACACAACGTCAAAATCCGCGACCATTCGGCTTACCTGAAACCCCTGCCGATGGGGGTGCCGCAAGGGGAGCTGAGTCAGGAATGCCTTGGCGCACGGCTTTACGGGGTTTTGAATTAGACATGGCAATCCTGAACACTCCGGAGAGAACTTGCGTGCCAAAAAAGGGATTGCGGCGTTTGCGCCGGGAAACAGGAGTTTTTTATCATGCCAGGAACGATTGTTGTTGGTGGTCAGTACGGATCTGAAGGAAAGGGCAAAGTCGTATCGCTCCTCGCGCGAGAGATGGATGCGCCTTGCGTTGTTAGATGTGGCGGCCCGAACTCAGGTCATTCTGTGGACCTCGGTGACGAGACCATCATATTGCGGCAGATGCCGTCAGCCCCCGAGCATCCTGAAGCAACCCACATTATTGCTGCGGGATCCGTGGTTGATGAGCGGATTCTGCTTGAGGAGCTCGATAGGCTAAATGTACCTGCCAAACGGATTGTTGTTGACCCACGTGTCGTGCTGGTGTCGGAGCGGGACAAGAGTCGCGAACGTGAGGAACTCGGCCATATTTCTAGTACCTTCTCCGGGACTGGAGCGGCGTTGACTAAACGAATGTCTCGTAGCAAGGACGTTCGATTAGCAAGAGACTCCGAGCTGATTGCAAAAAGATGTTCATTGCAGGTGGCTGCGACTCTTCTACACGAACAACTAGAAAGAGGTGGAGATGTTCTAGTTGAAGGAACTCAGGGTTTTGGTCTTTCCTTGCTTCACGGAGGCGAGTATCCGTACGTCACGTCTCGCGACACGACAGCGTCCGCATTCGCGATGGAAGCTGGGCTTTCACCACTTCATATTGACAACGTAGTGGTCGTGGTTCGGACCTTCCCCATTCGAGTCGGCGGTACCAGCGGCCCACTTGCAAATGAGATCACGTGGGAAGACGTGCAGCGGATCTCCGGCGCTCCGCAGACCCATCCAGAATACACTTCTGTCACACGAAAGCTCCGGAGGGTCGCGAAGTTTGATATCGAAGCTGTGAAGACAGCGTGCCGTTACAATTCTGCCACAGCACTGGCGCTGATGGGACTGGACCGTTTGGATTTCGCGAATCATGGCGTATCAGACTTCGACCACCTCACCCCAACGGCGACGGATTTCGTCTCTTTCGTGGAATCACATGTCCGCGTACCAATCAAACTCGTTGGGACCGGATTTCGGTCGTCCGAGGCGATAAGTCTGTCTGTCAAACACAAGACAGGTACGCACGCTCATGTCTGACACACACCTTGACACTCTTCGAAGACTCCGATCCAAGGCCTCACATCTTCTCGGTAAGGTGACAGATGATCTCGGAGCGTTCCGTCATCAGGAAGACGAAGTCACATTTCGCAGGCTACCTGATCAAGAATCACAGCCCGGAGACGTAAAAGTCACGACGACCTGTTCATGTCTGATGGCCCTCGTTTTAAGCAATAGTCTAGAAAGATACTTCGGGCAGGCTTACCGGGAAAAAACCAGAGAGTCGTTTAAGAAGGTCATTGATGCAGACTGGGAGAGTTCCGGTCTCACCATGAACAATGCCTTTTCAACGGTTATGATCTTGCGTACTGCTGGTTCCCTCAAGGCAGCCGGAGTATTGGATGACGACTGGCTCGATAGCAACCAAAAGGAGACGCACCCCGCAGGAGACAATCTGCCGCTTCATGAAATTGCCAAATGGATGGGTAAAGACATTGAGGAATTCCGTATCGAGCAATACCCGCCAACGGCGACAGTCATGTATTGGTTTGTCGACGGCCTTCGTCAAGCAGAGACAGCATTAGACGCGGATACGTGGAAAGGTGTCTGTCGTTGGGCGAGCGATGAGATTCGCCGACAGTTGTCGTTAGTCCATGCGGACCACGACGCCCAAATGGATCCAGTTGCCATGGCCATGGCGGCGTGTTTATGCAGCCGCCTTCGGCGGATCGCGAGTAACGGGGAGCTAGGGACATCAGTCGAAGACGTAACGGTTCTGCCTTCAGTACTCGAGCTACAGCACGCCATTGATCTGCTGTTCGAGAAACAGAATGACTCCGGGATTTGGCCGAAGTATTTCCCGCTGTTTCATTATCCCAAGGCAGGTTCGAATTTCTGTTTCACGTTCGAGATGTTAGAGGCAATTTTGGCAGAGTTTTGTACTGACTCGGCTTCTGTGTTAGATCATCCCGGTGTGATCAAAGGACTTGAACGTGCATTAGAGTGGTGCCAGCGAAATCGTTTGGCATACCCGGTTCACGAAGCGGGCGGTAGACGCGTCGTCTATGAAGGCTGGAATTCAGGTGGCGAACTCGATTCACTCCGTGCAGGGAAGCCGGAATCGTGGCCCACAGCGGTGGTACATATGTTTCTATCGAAGCTTGAGCATGTCTTGAGTCGCAAGATAAGGAATGTGCTACTGGACTCATACGGCGCAAAGTCAGGGCAAGATATCGCCGTGCGATGGAATAATCTAATCGACGTTGATGTGGAACTTCGAAATATTGGACCGACGACGATTTCGAAAGAGCTCACAGATGAAGTCCTTGCGCATGCACGGAGTTATGACTCGAATAAGCCGCTTAAGATGCAAGGCCGCAGGTCGACCTTGCTTTTCGGACCACCGGGTACGTCAAAGACGACTTTGGTGCGTGCGTTCGCTGCCGAATTAGGATGGCCAATCATCGAGATAGAACCTTCCGATTTCCTGACCGACGGGATCGAGAATATCTACAGCAGAGCTAGACAGATCTTCGCAGACCTGGAGGATCTTCCAGGTGTCGTCGTGTTTTTCGATGAAATGGATGCGCTGGTGCAGACAAGAGAAGACGAACATGCCCCGCTCGATGTAATGAGTCGGTTTTTGACAACAAGTATGTTGCCAAAACTGGCGAAGTTACATAGCGATGGCCGAGTCGTCTTCTTCTTTGCAACAAACTATCAGGACCAGTTCGATCCGGCGATAAAACGGCCAGGCAGATTCGATATCTTGCTTCACATTCGCCCGCCAACTTGGCAAAAGAAACTCGAACATCTTGAGCTTCTCGTTCCGCAAACTCGTCCACCCAATGAGATCAATAACGCCAGAACAAGGCTTGAGAAGCTTGCCAACGACGGAACGGATGAAGAGCAAAAGGAATTGCTTGACCTGCTGACATTCAATGAAATGAAGACCTTTCTGGAGATACTGGCCATTGAAGGAGATCTTGCTGCCAAGCTGACTGCCCTGAATTCAGCGAGCTTCTTCAAAACAGTTGTGGAATTTGCAGACACAATGACATTGAGGAAGCAGCCAGAGGACGAGGAGAAGCCCAAAACCCAGTACGAGCGATACAATAAAGAGAAGTCTCTATCCGCACGCCAATAATCTCCAGCAGCATCACTCGACGGCGTGCTAACGCTGGATTTGCAAGAGCGAAAACAGCTCGTCGTCTACCTTCCATCTCAATTCTTCAAGAGTGCCGCTGTTTGGGAGAATCAGGTCGGACTTGCTGCGAAGTGAGTCAGCAGTCTTGTCGACCGGGCTTTTGAGCGCGACCTTGCGTGGGTTGTTCTTTGCGCGTGCATGGAGACGCTCTTGGATGATTGCATCGCTGCTCTGGATGAACCAAATCAGCATTTGGCGGCCGTGTAGCGTCGCGTCGTCTACATCGGAAACGTCCCGAATAGCATCCACGATGATCGGCGCACTCGCGTGCTCGATCTTCTCACCGAGCTTCTTCCGCAGTGGGATCTGTTTGTATTGATCCAGAATTACTGCGCCGAATTCGCGTAGGTTCTTTTCAGTAACGTTCTCTGGCTGGACAGAACGGTTAAAGAGTCTTTCGTCGACGGGTGCGGCGATATCTTCAATAAGTAATTCCCGAATTAGGTCGCGGGTCTTGAGCCATTGGAAACCATAGAACACCGCCAGGTACCGCGCCACAACCGACTTGCCTACGCCGGTCTTGCCGGATAGGCAGATTACGGGGGGGTGCTCGTAAGAGAACAATCGGCTTGTTGGTACGATCAACTGGGCCTCGTCCGGGACCCCCATCGCTTCAAAGCTGCCATCTTCATAATAGCGGCCGACGACAGCGGAGGTAATCGCGTCGATTTCATCGTGTGAAGTTGCGAGCAACCCAGGCCCGGTTAGCCCAAGGTCTGCGAGACCTTCCCGCAGCAGTTCAAGACTTCTTTGCTTTCGTGGAAGGCAGAGAATGTCCTGCGCGGCGCCGGGATATGATTCGATCACGATCGGTGCGAACTCCATCGACTCGATAAGTTTCCGCAGCCGTATCCCTCTCAGCGTCAACTGCTTCATCGAATCAATCAACGCTGGATAGGCGGAAATCCCGATACTACTTAGGTCGTGTTCCGCAACGCGTACAATCCCTGCGGTGAGCCTAATTCTCTTTCCTCCCCCCGGAAGGCCAAGCGGGGAGTCAATACTCACGATGTGGGGCTTCTTGCTCTGAATGAACGCGATCAGGTCGTCGTCTGAGACCAGTGAGCAAGTTTCGACATGGTTGTCCTGCAGAAACGCCACACCAGTGGCCTTTTCGCTGCCGGTCAGATCCAATCCGACAATAGTTGAGCCAGCCGGCACACGTTGTGGGGGATGTAGCTTCGCCTCGAACAATCTGGGGTGACGTGCCGCATCCTCGCCGAACTCAAATGTTTGCTGAACTGATGCTGGTTTCGTTCTATCAATCTGTCCCCTTCGTTCCCGCGCCCGTTGGACCCAGAGCCGGATCTCATCGAATGACAAGAAGTTTAGAATCTTGTCGGTGTCGAGTTGTCGGACGATCTCTTCACCGAACTTGAGAAGGGCGAGATGCGCCCTGGAATGTGCATCGGTTCCGAATGCCAACCAGCAACCCGCGTCAAGAGCCTTCCGAAGCAGATCCGGCGGAAGGTCAAAACGTGATGGAAAACAATTGAATTCGACAGCAACTTGCCATCGTGCGCAACAGTCAAACAGCAGTTCCCAATGCAGTTTCGCGGGAACTCGAACATAGTCGGGCACGCCGGGTTTTCCGATTATGGCAGAAGTCGGATGGCCGATTACATCTATGCGGCCCGTTTCGATGGCCGAAATCAGCCGTCGTGTATTCGAGTCGGCATTGTCTGTCCAGTTGGAATGCACCGAAGCAACGACGAGGTCAGCATAAGACAACAGGTTGTTTGGAAGGTCGAGTTGACCATCTCGGAGAATGTCGACTTCGATGCCGTGTAGCACCGGAATCGCAGGTTGCGACAATACAAGTGAGGCAGACTGCCGAAACCACTCAACAGGCGTCAGGCCTCTCTGCAATTTGCATGAACGACTGTGGTCAGTGACCGCAATGTAAGCGAGGCCGTTCTGGGATGCCGCGTTCGCCATCCCAGCAAGAGAGGCGGCACCGTCCGACCAAGAAGTATGTAGGTGGAGATCTGCCTTCAAACGACCTGACAAGTCTTCGGTAAGTGGATCCAGCTTCCGAGCAAGTGCTGAGGCGGACGATCCATTCGCGGCTTCCGCGTTCGAATCCAGACGGAAAGACCATCCCATCGCGTGCCTCAGTCGTAGGATGTCGCGGCCGGCGCGATCAATCTTAAACATCGTTCGACGTTTAACAACTTTGTTGCAGACACGCCTTAGTTTCGCAAAATCGGCGTTGTCATTGGTGACGCTAAACTCAGATGTGATCGGACGCAAGGCATCGCAAATGCCGAGCAATTCCCAACGTGGTGGCGAATCACATTCTCGTTCGACGGCGCGAAGAAACCGGAGCAACGGTGGAACCACATGAGGAGCTTGCCACGTACCGTACGAATCGCCAACGAAACAACCCAATACGTGATCTTCTGGCAGGTTGCAATTACGAGCCGCCTGACTTAACCACTCGGGGGATGGATGGTGCGAATTCAGAGTTTGGACGATTTGACTTGGCCCCAATCCTCTTAATCTACGAAGCCGCAGGCACCGAACGTATCGATCATTTCCCAGAAATCCGGCGAGTTCAGGCACGGTTCCGGTATCGCGAATGTTTTGCAGGTACGTCTTGATCCGATTTGAGGGGATTTGGTCGAGGGCATTATCGCTCAGACTTCCTTCAAGCCATCGCTCAATGCTCGTCCCGTAGCTATCGAGTCCGAGTGCGGCTTTCCAGAGTGCAAAGGTTCGATATTTCGGTTTCTTTTCGCCGCGAGCAATCGCTTCAATCTCAAGCAGAAAGGCCAAATCGTAAAGAGGCTGCGCATATTCAAAGTCCCTGAGCCGCCAGTAATCGTGATTGAGTTCGGGCATTTCGTACACCATGGCATCAGTTGACGGGTTTCCGTTCCTACTTCGCGTCCAGCCTCATTGTCCGGCGAGGATCTCATCAATCTCATCTGACAGAGAAGAGAACAGAGTGGGGTCGGCCACGAAGTCTGATTCATCCATGTCAACGCGAAGCTTTCGTCCTTCGTAGTTAGCGAAGAACGCCTCGAATGCGGCGTTCAAGTGAATGTAGTAGCTGGGATCGGCCTGTTGTTCAAAGGGTCGGTTTCGTTTTTGGATCCGTTCAAGCACCAATCCGTCACTCGCGCCAAGGCAGACAATCACATCAGGGGTGACAATGTCCCTCAAGAATAGTTCGTAAACCTCTTGAAATGCCTTTCTGGCCTTCAGGTCATTCAGATTCAGGTCTGCGTAGACGAGATCCTTCGCGATCGAAAAGTCCGATATCAACTCACGTGTCCTGTTTGGCGAACAGTGTTTCAATTGGTGGTAATGTATGAGCAGGAAAGCAAACTCTGTCTCCAAAGCGTGAGTAGCAGGGTCTTCGTAGAAGCGAGTGAGAAACGGATTGAGTTCATAATCCTCAAAGAGAGTCTCGCTTCCGCGAAAGTGTGCCAGTCCTTCGACGACGGTCGATTTGCCAACTCCGACGCACCCTTCGATTGCGATTAGCACGTTATTCTCGCTTATTCGGTCTTGCTTAAATGGTTTCTCGCCGTACGACAGCCATCCGTCCATCGGCGAGCCAACTTTCCGCCATGTTCGCACACTCTTATGAGTTCTGTCAACGTATTGTACCAGATTTCGTCGAGCTATGACCAGTCTGGTGGATTGCCCAGTTGCAGTTCGCATCGTATGAGCGTGGTTGTGTCAAACTGCGGATTTCCGCAGGCAGGTTGACAGTCGCTGGGAAGTCGGAAATCGGACTCTTGGGCAGCCGCGAGGGCGGCGGAGTGGCGACTCAAACTGGTTGACATGTTCCGCTCGTCCGACATCCAAACTCCTTGAAAACACGTAGTTCACGTGTGCCAGCGGGACGAATATCGGACAATGCTCGGTTTCGAGATTGGAGTAGCGGGACCTGTCCTCTCCGCCTCAATCACCCTACCTGGGCAGGGAATGGGACGTGGCTGCGTGGCCCGGAAGTGAATGAACTCAGAGTGGGAGTGTCGCGGGGTAGGTCCGCTCCTGAGGCCTTGACAAGGATACGGATCATCCCAAGTGCTCGTGTGACATAAGCCGCCCATATATTTTGGCACTCCATTTTCCACCTCAAACGTCACATGCCTGGCTCACGTGCGATGCCGAAAGCGAATCCCTCCGATCCGGCTGACCCATTGATCCCCGGGGCTCGATCCTCTGCTGGCGATTGCTGCGAATGCGGGCCGTGCTCAATGACCGTTATGCAACACGCAGGCCAAAGCAAAAAGCTTTGCCTATTTGCGGGACAACGCCAGCAAGAACTCTGGCTCGGTATCCTTCGGAATCTGAACTGCCAAGAGCATGAAGCTCTGAACTCAATCGGCCTGCCAAGTGTCGTTCGGTGACGAGATTTCGACGAGTCCTTCGATGGTCTGGGAA
>CAYYOX010000261.1:0-3392 GCA_964473065.1 uncultured Planctomycetaceae bacterium
TAACCCCCGCACTCACCGGGGGTTGTGTTGTTCTTGGCTTCCAAGTTCGGGTTAAGCATCTCGGGAGGTCAATTGACCATCGATCCGGTCGACGGGTTTGCCGGCTCGCTCCAGATTCGTGTGGCAGTGAGCGACGGGATTGATACGGTTTATGACACGTTCACGGTTTCGGTGACCAACGCCGTTCCGATTATCGAGCCGATCGGCGATCGGACGATCTCCCATCGGCAAGATACAATGACCATCGAGCTACTCGCCACGGACGCCGACGGCGATGATCTTACCTATTTGGCCCAAGTCGATCAGGGCGACGCCACGGTAAGCCTCGATGGGAATCTGCTCTTGATCGATCCGGCCGACGGGTTCGCCGGATCGTTGACCATAACGGCCATGGTTAGCGATGGGATCGACAGCGACAGCGAGACGTTCACCGTCACCGTGACCAACGCAGCGCCCGTGCTCGATCTGATCGGCAACCGCACGATGTCGCATACGCAAGACACCATGACGGTCACCCTGGCGGCAACCGACGCCGATGGGGATCAAATCACTCTTGCCGCTGAGTTGGTCCAAGTCGACTCGCTTGCCCAGCAGGCCTACAACCTGGACCAACAACTGGCCCTGACGTCCTCGGGCGATTACCACGAAAACTGGCTAGGAGCGGGGGAAAAGTATCTTCAAAACGGCTACGGCGACTGGTACTTCATCCTGAACGACGGACGCTTGTATCGGTTCGGCGGCAGCATCGAGTCCAGTACGCTGGTGGCCACGCTGGATCCGACGTTCCACACCGATCCGACGCGGTTGTACGAGGCCCAGCCGACCATGGCCGAAGCCGCCGCAAGTGTCACGCTGAGCCTTCAAGGCAATCAGTTGACGATCGATCCGCCAGCAATGAACACCAGCGGATTCACCGGGCAGTTCGAAGTCCGCGTCACGGCAACCGACGGGATCAGCACGGTCGGCGAGACATTCACGGTCTCGGTGACCAACGCCGCGCCCGCGCTGCAACCAATCGTCGCCAGGACCATGCCGCACACTCAGGACACCCTGACTATCGTGCTCGCAGCATCCGACGCCGACGGCGATCAGCTGACACTCACGGCAAGCATCGCCGCGCCCGGCCGCGATCATGCAACCGCCAGCATCACCGGCAACGTGCTTTCGATCGATCCGGCCAACGGGTTCGCCGGAACACTTCAGATCGTGGTCACTGCCAGTGACGCTATGGCTTCGGTCGACCAAAGGTTCAGCGTATCGGTAACCAACGCGGCACCCGTGTTGCAGCCGATCTCTGACCGCAGCATGGCCCATAGCCAAGATACGTTGACCGTGCTGCTGGTGGCCACCGACGCCGACGGCGATTCCGTGCTCCTTGCGGCCGAGATGCTGTCGAGTGATCCGCTGGCCCAACAGGCATACGACCTGGACCGGCAACTGGGATTGTATTTTGGGGGCAGCTACTACGAAAACTGGTTGGGAATGGGAGAGAAGTTTCTCCGGGGCAGTGGCGACACTTGGTACTACATCCTGTCCGACGGAGAATTGTATCGCTGGGGCGGTGGCGCGGCAGCCGACACGCTGATGGGCACGCTCAGCGGCGAATACCACGCCGATCCCAGCTTGCTGCACAACGCCCGGCTGCCCGAGCTGTCGTCCGGACCCGAGTATGTCACACTGACGCTCGTGGGCAATGCCCTGACGATCGATCCGGCCGACGGGTTTGCCGGAGAGTGCTGGGTGGCTGTGACGGCCGGCGACGGGATCGACACCACGCGGCAGACGTTTGCCCTCTCGGTGACCAATGCGGCGCCCGTGCTGCAGTCGATCGGCAATCGCACCATTTCGCACACCCAAGACACGCTGAGCATCGAACTGGTCGCGGAAAATGCCGACGGCGATCCGTTGACCTACACGGCCCGACTCGACCGGGGCCTGGGCGCCATTAGTCTTACGGATAACGTGCTGCTGATCGATCCAGCCGCCGGGTTCACCGGCCAGTTGCAGGTTTCGGTGGCAGTTACTGACGGCGTAGAGGTCGCGACCGAGACATTTACGGTTTCGGTGATCAACACGGCCCCCGTGCTGCAGCCGATCGGCTATCGCTCGATCTCGCACACGCAAGACACACTGACGATCCCGCTACTGGCTACCGATGGCGACGGCGATCCGTTGACCTATACGGCCGAGATGTTCGGCGCCGGCCCCGAACAAGTGGCCTGGAGTCTGGTGGACAACGTGCTTACGATCGATCCGGCTGACGGGTTTATCGGGTGGTTCACCATGTCTGTGAGCGTCAGCGACACCACGGCCACGGTCACCCAGCAGTTTGGCGTCTCGGTCACCAACGCGGCGCCGGTCTTCAACTTGCCGCGTAACCTCGCCATGCCGCACACGCAGGATGTGCTGGACGTCGAGCTAACGGCCTACGATGTCGACGGTGACGACGTGCACTATACGGCCCGGCTGGAGCAGGGCAATGCGGTGCTGGGCTTGGTAGATAATCTCTTGACGATCGACCCGGCCGACGGTTACGCCGGCGATGTGTGGATCTCGGTGACCGCCAGCGACGGTATTGCGACGGTCAACCGCTGGCTCGTCGTGTCGGTGACCAACCATGCCCCCGTGTTGGCGCCAATCGGCAACCAGGTCATGCCGCACACGCAAGACACAATCAGCCTGGACGTGGCCGCCAGCGATGCCGACGGCGATCCGGTCGTCTACTCGGCCCAACTGCTGGGTTCCAGCCAGGACAAGGCCACGATTGAATTGGTAGACGACCGCTTGGTAATCGACCCGATCGACGGTTTCGTCGGCGATCTCTGGGTCTCGGTCACGGCCGACGACGGAATTACCGCCACCGCAGAGACGTTCCGCATTACGGTCACCAATGCTGCGCCGGTGCTTCAGCCGATCGACAGCCGGTCGATGTCCCATACGGAAGATACGATCTCGGTGGACATCGCCGCGACCGATGCCGACGGCGATTTGGTCGTCTGTTCGGCAAGTATCGTAGGGGCCGGCCAGGATCAGGCTAACATTCGCCTCGAGGGAGGTCGGCTGACGGTCGATCCGATCGACGGATTTGTCGGACAACTGTGGCTTTCGGTGACGGCCACCGACGGGATTGCCACGGTCGGCCGGTCGTTCGGTGTTTCGGTGACCAATGCGACCCCTGTCCTTCAGGTCAGCGGCAATCGGGTCATACCGCACACCCAGGATACGCTCTCGCTAGAGTTGGCGGCCAGTGACGCCGACGGCGACGATGTAACGCTGGCTGCCCGGCTCGAACAGGGCAATGCGACCGTGCAGCTTAGCAACAACGTGCTGCTGATCGATCCGGCGGACGGTTTCGTGGGCGATCTGCGGATCGCGGTCACCGCCACCGATGG
>CAYYOX010000261.1:3492-5446 GCA_964473065.1 uncultured Planctomycetaceae bacterium
ATCCGGCGGACGGTTTCGTGGGCGATCTGCGGATCGCGGTCACCGCCACCGATGGAATTGCCACCACCAGTCAGTACGTCAGCGTCTCGGTGACCAATGCGGCCCCGGTCCTCACACCGATCGAACGCCAGGTCATGTCGCATACGCAGGATACCCTCTCGCTGGAGCTGACCGCCAGTGACGCCGACGGCGACGACGTGACGCTGACCGCCCGGCTCGAACAGGGCAATGCGACCGTGCAGCTTAGCAACAACGTGCTGCTGATCGATCCGGCGGACGGTTTCGTGGGCGATCTGCGGATCGCGGTCACCGCCACCGATGGTATCGCGACGGTCAGTCAGTATGTTAGCGTCTCAGTGACCAACGCGGCCCCGGTCCTCACACGGATCGAACGCCAGGTCATGTCGCACACGCAAGATACACTCTCGCTGGAACTGGCGGCCACGGACGCCGACGGCGACGACGTGACGCTGACCGCCCGGCTCGAACAGGGTGATGCGACCGTGCGACTGGTCGACGACATGCTACTGATCGATCCGGCGGATGGTTTCCTTGGCACGCTGCGGATCTCGGTCACCGCCACCGATGGGATGGCGACGGTCAGTCAGTACGTCAGCGTTGCGGTGACCAATGCGGCCCCGGTCCTGTCGCCGATCGGCAGCCAGATCATGTCGCACACCGAAGACACCATGTCCGTCGCCTTGGCCGCCACGGACGCCGACGGCGATCCGCTGAGCTACTCGGCCGTCCTGCTGGGACCTAGCCGCGATCGGGCCACGCTGAGCATGGCAGGCGACGTGCTCTTGATCGATCCGATGGACGGCTTTGCCGGGGAACTGAGCGTTTCCGTCGGGGCCAACGATGGGATCGTTACGACCCGCGAGACGTTCCGCGTGGTCGTGACCAATGCGTTGCCCGAGCTCGAACCGATCGGAAACTTCACCATCGGGCACACGCAAGACACGTTAACCGTGCGACTCTCGGCGACCGACGCCGATTCCGACGCGCTGACCTACTCGGCCCGATTGATTGACGGCGAGGCGACGTTGAGTCTTGTCGACAACGTGCTTTCGATCGATCCGGCCACGGGCTTCGTCGGGAACGTGATCATCACGGTTGGTGTGAGCGACGGGATTGACGATGTGACCCAGACGTTCTGGGTCTCCGTGACCAATGCGGTTCCTGTGCTGCAGCCGATCGGCAACCGGGTCATGCCGCACACTCAAGATGCGCTGACCATCCGGCTCTCGGCCGCCGACGCCAACTCCGACCGGTTGACCTACTCGGCCGAGATCCTTGGCGACGGCCAAGGCAATGCGACGGTCGACATCGTCGGAGATGTGCTTACCATCGATCCGGCGGACGGTTTTGTCGGCGCCTTCTGGGTCTCGGTCCGTGTGAACGACGGGATCGTCGATGTCGGTGAAACCTTCCAGGTGTCGGTCACCAACGAGGCTCCGGTGCTTGCGCCGATTGGCCAGCAGATCATGTCGCACACCCAAGACACGATCACCCTCGATCTGGCGGCCGACGACGCCGACGGCGATCGCGTAACCTACTCGGCCGTGCTCTTGGGAGTCAGCCACGATTACGCCAACATTACGCTCGGCGGCAATCGGCTGCTGATCGACCCGATCGACGGTTTTGCCGGAACGCTTCGCGTGTCGGTCGCGGCCAGTGATGGAATCACTGCGGCCGACGCCACGTTCTCTGTGGTGGTGACCAACGCCGCACCCGAGCTCGAACCGATCGGCCGCCGCACGATCCCGCACACCCAAGACGAACTCGTTCTGGAGTTGGCGGCCACCGACGCCGACGGCGACGACCTGACCTATACGGCCCGGCTGATCCAAGGCGACGCTGTGGTGAGTCTCGTCAACCAAGTGCTCACGATCGACCCGGCCGACGGATTCGCCGGGGATCTTTGGGTGGCCGTGACGACCAGCGACGGGAT
>CAYYOX010000261.1:5546-8940 GCA_964473065.1 uncultured Planctomycetaceae bacterium
GTGGCCGTGACGACCAGCGACGGGATCGCCAGCGACGGCGAGACGTTCCGCGTCGCGGTCACCAATGCGGCCCCCGTATTGGGCGCGATCGGCCATCGAACCATGTCGCACACGCAGGATGTATTGAGTATCGGGCTTTCGGCGACCGACGCCGACGGCGACGATCTGACCTACTCGGCTCGACTGATCCAAGGCGAGGGCAATGTAAGCCTCTTGGGCGATGTCTTGACCATTGATCCGGCAGACCGGTTTGCCGGTGAGTTGCAAGTGCGGGTGGTCGCCAGCGACGGGATCGCCACGGCCGACGAGACGTTCACCGTGACCGTGACGAACTCCACGCCCGTGCTGGCACACATCGCCGATCAGAGCATGTCGCACACCCAAGACACGATGGTCGTCGATCTGGCCGCGGAGGATGCTGACGGCGACACGCTGTTCTTCGTGGCGGCGATCCTCGGCGATGGTGGAGATCATGCCACGGCAACTCTTGTGGGCACCCGGCTGACGATCGATCCAGTTGACGGGTTTGCCGGCGAGTTGGAAGTCGGCGTGGCCGTTGGCGATGGGATCAGCTCGGACGCCCAGGTGTTTACCGTGACGGTCACCAACTCCGCGCCCGTGCTGGACCCGATCGGCGATCGCACCATCTCGCACACCCAAGACGTGATCACGATCGTGCTCTCGGCCAGTGACGCCGACGGCGATCCGTTGACCTACTCGGCGACGCTCAACCAGGAGTACGTGGCGGACGGGACTATTAGTCACGAGGGTGATGTCGACTGGTTCCAATTCGACGCGATTGCCGGTAAGTCATACACGATTCACAGCGAATTGAACAACCTGCCCGGCTCGCTGTTGGTGCTCTACGATCAGGACGGCGTCACGTCAATTGCCCGGGATGACGGCCGGGGGACCGGGCAAAACTCGAGCATTGCGTTTACGCCACAGGCCGACGGGACGTACTATCTGGCCGTCGCATCGCACGACGGGCTGGGGCTGGGGCAGTATGAGGCCCACTTCGCCGTCGAGAATACGGCCCCCATGCTCGAAGAAATCGGCGACCAAACGCTTGCCAACTCCACCGACGTCTTGGACCTCACCCTGGCAGCAACCGACGCCGACGGCGATGCGCTGACCTACTCGGCCAAGGTCCTCACACCCGACGGGGACAAGGCCAACGTGACCGTCGAGGGGAACCGGCTGTTGATCGATCCAATCGACGGTTTTGTCGGGCAGTTTCGCGTCTTGGTTTCGGCCAGCGATCGGGTGACCACCGTCGGCGAAACGTTCCTGGTCTCGGTCACCGGCACGGCCCCGGAGTCCGCGAATCTTGGCGGGATGAGCTTCGATGGCCGCCAGATGATCCTCCAGGGAACGGGCGGTGACGACACGTTCACCTTCGACGCGGCCGCACATCGAGTTACCGTCAACGGCATCAGCTATATGTTCGATCCGACACAGGTCGAGTCGATTTCATTCGACGGTGGTTTGGGCCATGATTCGGCAGAGATCATTGGAACCGCGGGTGACGACACTTTGCGGGTCGAGCCGAACCGAGCCGTGCTCAGCGGGACCGATTATCAGCTTGAAGTGGTTAACGTGGCCCAGCTCACGGTCATCGGCGGCGGTGGACAAGACTCGGCCGAAATGTACGACTCCCCAGGCGACGACCTGTTTGTGGGCAAGGCCAACTACGCCGGACTCTCCGGCGACCGGTTCGCCATTCATGTCCAGGACTTCGGCACGGTCAGCGCCTTTGCCACAGCCGGCGGACATGACACGGTCAAGTTTTACGATTCGGTGGGCAACGATCAGTTCGTGGCGACGGCCAACTACGGCGGGTTGTCGGGGGCCGGTTACGCCCTGCATACGGTAGGATTCGAAGCCGTGCATGCTTTCGCATCGGCCGGCGGTAACGATACGACGAAATTCTACGACTCGGCCGGCGACGATACCTTCTATGCCACGCCCGACGACGCGGCCCTATACGGCGAAGGTTTCTACAACCGGGCCAAGGGCTTCGAGAGTGTGCACGCCTATGCGACCTCCGGCGGGCACGACGTGGCCCAACTGTTCGATTCGCCGGACAACGAGATCTTCTACGGAACGGTCGTCGAAGGCGGGATGATCGGCAACGGATTCTTCAACCGAGCAAAACATTTCGAAGAAGTTCGCGGCTACGCCGACCAAGGTGGCTTCGATGTCGCCAAGCTGTACGATTCGCCCGGCGACGATAGCTTTGTCGCCACGCCCACCAACGCCACACTTTCCGGCGAGGGGTTCCGGCATCAAGTGCGTAACTTCGACGGGGTTCATGCTTACGGAACGTCCGGCGGCTATGACGTGGCCAAGTTGTACGACTCGGCCGGGGACGATCTGTTCTACGGCGACGCCAGAGAAGGCGCCCTGTTCAAGTCGGGTGAGTACTACAACCGGGCCAAATATTTCGAGGCCGTTCATGCATACGCAACTGCCGGCGGTAACGATCGGGCCGAGCTGTTCGACTCGGCCGGCGACGATACGTTCGTGGCCACCGACACCGAGGGAGCCCTGTTCGGCAGCGATTTCTACAATCGGGCCAAGCACTTCGAGGAGGTCAACGCCCACGCCACCGGCGGCGGCTATGACGTGGCCGAGATGTTCGATTCCGCCGGCGATGATACGTTCGTCGCCACGCCCAACGAGGCCGTCTTCTCCGGCGAGACGTTCTTCGCCCGGGCCAAATACTTCGACCAAGTCAACGCCCACGCCACTCGCGGCGGTTACGACGTAGCCAAGCTGTTCGACTCGGCCGGCGACGACACGTTCACCGGTACGGCCAGTGAAAGTGTGCTCTCCGGCAGCCGATTCTCGAATCGGGTCGAATCGTTCGAGGGTGTCTATGCCTACGCAATCAACGGCGGCGAGGACTCGGCCCAATTGTTCGACTCGGTCGGAAACGACTACTTCGAGGCCGTCGACCGGTGTGCGCGAATGGACTACGGAGACAGCTTCGTCTCGGCATTGGATTTCTCTTGGGTCAACGCCGTCGCCGCCCTTGGCGGTCACGATACGCGAGACATCCACTCGATCGATTTCATCCTCGAGACGCCAGGCGCCTTGTGGCTGGGATCCTAGCACCTCAGGGCTTGTCCCGTTTAGCAGCCGCCGGCACGGCGATGAGACGTTTAGCCGTCGCCGGCAGGGCGATGAGATGTCTAGCAGCCGGCGCCACGCCCAAATCGCGTGGGGACACCAATGATGCCGCGATGCAAAGCCGCGAGCGGCTTATCCGCCTTCGGCCGCGTCGGACTTGGGGAATCTACCTTCTTCTTTGTCGGGACGCTTGCTCACTTCGCTCGTGCCGGGGACGATCATCGGGCTGGGGGAATTGGCCTCGACGACCTGCTTCAGC
>CAYYOX010000262.1:0-8921 GCA_964473065.1 uncultured Planctomycetaceae bacterium
CCCAAGGAAGTCGTGTTCAAGAAGTGCGACGTGCCGGAAGCGTTCGACTTCCAGGTGGACGAAGAAGGCGGCCACGGATTTCATGCCAAGTTCGGTTACGGCATCACCCGATACGTCAAGCTGGCCGTCTATCCGCCGGTCTACATCCACGATGTGTTCGTTCGCCCGTCGGTCTCCGGCGAGAGCCTTTCGTTCGACCTCTGGGTTCACAATCACACAGCGACCGAGAAACGGCTTACACTGCAATCGAGCCTCAGTTCCTGGAACGAGGACGACTGGCAGTACCCGGCCATTGCGGCGAACGAGTTGACCGTCGACGCCGATGCAATCAAGAAGATCACCGTCGGCCCGATCCCCTGGACACTGGGGCCGGAAAGCTACTGGTGGCCCAACAAGCCGCCGCGCGAATCGTACACGGCCAGACTGCACAACTTGCATCTGACGATCCAGGAAGGCAACCAGAAGCAAGACGCTCGCACACAGCGGTTCGGGTTCGCCGAGTACTCCGAGGGACCCTACTACTACCGGATCAACGGGATTCGGGTCAATCACATCAGCGACGGGACTACCGAGTCGCAGATGAGTTGCTACGATGCTTACACCGAATCGCCGGCATTTCAGCCGCCGACCGGGCCGAACACGGGCTGCCGCGAGACGTGGCATCGGTACATGCGGATCGGGATCAATACCAACCGGATGTGCATCTCGCCGCCGACCGAATACATCATGAACGTGGCCGACGAGGTGGGCTTCATGATGGTGGCCGAGTCGGGGCTCTGGGGGCAGCGGGCAAACTACCACGAGAATTACGCCAGCCACGTCAAGGAACTCGCCCGGCTGTGTCGCAACCACCCCTGCGTGGTCCGGTACAGCCTGTCCAACGAATCGGGTTGCAAGCCGCAATTGATCAACGCCATCGTCACGGAGGACAACACGCGGCCTCTGGTCTTCGAGGTGAACGCCGCGGAGAACAAGCCGGCTCGGGTTGAAGCCCGAGATGGGCACGCCTACCGGATGCTCCATTACATGCCTTACCCCAAGCCGGCCCGGATGATCGTCGGCATGGGCGAGTACGCTTGGGCGACCGACGGCATCTTCCAGTGCGCCGATCAGGGTAAGGACATGCGGCTTAACGACATCTGCTACTTCGCCCCCTGGAGTTGGCTGAACTACTGGCCCAACTTCCTCGAAGGCATGTGCCATGATAAGCACGGCTGGCTGCCGAACAACCATGCCGATCGGGTCGACGGCGTCGACGGCTGGGGCTCGCCGCTGGTCACCTATGTGCAGAAGAGCTTTCATCCGTACCTGCTGTTGGATCATCAAATCGAAGCGGTCAACCGGTACGATCCCAACTGGCCGCTCGTGACACCCTATTACGCGTCCGGTGGGAAGATCGAGCGGAAGATCGAGGTCTTCAACGACAGTTTGACAGAAGGCCGGTTCGTCGTGCGTTGGGCCACCCATTGGGACGCGCCGACCGGGCCGCAACTCGCCTCGGGCCAGACCGAGCCGCAACTGATCGAGCCGGGCTTCCATGCGACCAAGACGATCCGCCTGAAGGCCCCCAAACTCGACGTGGCGAGACGGAAGCTTTTCTTAGTTACCGAATCGGTCAAGGACGGCCAGGTCGTGTTTCGCGAAGACCGGATTTACTTCAACATGGCCAATGAACTGTTCCCACCCGAGGCGACGTTCGTCGGGACGGATGCCCAAACACAAGGGAACTATTCCCAGCGGTACGGTGCCGACGGCGGGCAAGTCTTCGGCGAGCCGGCCAAGTTGCCGCCCGAGACGATGCTGCACATCGACGGCGCAACCTGGGTTTGGGAGAAGACCACTTCCGACCCCCGGGCGCTGATGCGGATGGGTGATAATTCAAAGGACAACCGGATCCTGGCCTGTCGCTACCATGGCGATCAACTCACACTCACCCTGGACGTGGGTGAGAAACCAAGGCGGGTGGCGCTATATTTCGCCGATGCGGACCGAAGAGGAAGAACGCAAACCGTCGAAATCCGCAACCTGATGAGTCCCAGCGTCATTCTCGACACGCGGAGGATCAAAGAATTCATCGAAGGGAAATACTTGATCTGGAACATCCACGGCGCCGTCCAAGTAAGCGTCCAGCGCACCGGGCCCGGCAACGCAGTGCTGGGCGGTGTGTTTTTTGATCCGCCGAACGGGTCTTAACGCCGCTTGCGGCTTTGCAACAACTCCGTATTCAATCCAACCAACCATAACACAGGACGACACATGAACAAGAAAAGCAGCCGTACGCTTCCCATGATGGCAGCCGCGGCAATCCTGTCCTGCCTGTTGTGCGGTTTTGCATTCGCCGAAGATGCCCCCATCGTACAACCTGATCGCCCCAACATCCTGTGGATCACGGCCGAGGACATCTGCTCGAACCTCGGGTGCTACGGGGATCCGGACGCGATCACACCGAGCCTGGACCGATTCGCTGCCGACGGGGTGCAGTGGAACAACGTCTTTTCGATCCATCCGTGCTGCTCGCCAAGCCGGTCTTGCCTGGCCACCGGCGTGTATCCGACCCGATTGGGAACCTTCCAGCATCGCAGCCGGATGTGGGTCGCTCCGAACACCATTAAGTGCTTCACGACGCTATTGCGTCAGGCGGGTTACTACTGTTTCAACGGCAGCCGGGGCGGCGGGAATCATCAATTCGGCACAGCCAAGCTGGACTACAACTTCCAACCGCAAGGCAAGCCGTGGGACAAGGTGGGGTCGAAACAGATCGAGTGGCGCAATCGTCCGGCCGGCCAACCGTTTTTCGGCCAGATCAATCTGCCCTGCACCCATCAAAGCCAGTACGGAAGACGCAAGCCGGGCACCTCGGTTCCCGGTCAAAAAGGGGTCGTGCACGATCCGGCCAAAATCCGTGTGCCGCCCTATCATCCCGATACGCCGGCCGTGCGGGAGATCTGGGCCGAGTATCACGATCGGATTACCCAGATGGATCAGCAGTTCGGCGCGTTGCTGAAACAACTCGAGGAAGACGGCCTGACGGAAGATACGATCGTGTTCTTCTTCGGCGACAACGGCCAAGGCATTCCCGGCGGGAAGATCTGGCTCTGGGATCAGGGGGTTCGCGTCCCGTTGTTGATCCGGTTCCCGAAGAAATGGGCCCACTTGGCGCCGTCCGAGCCGGGCAGCACGGACACGCGACTGATCAGCTTCTTGGACTTTGCCCCGACCGTCTTATCGTTAACCTCAGTGGATGTCCCCGACGCGATGCAAGGGATCGTGTTTCTGGGGCCCGAGAAAGGTCCGTCGCGGGAGCGAGTCTTCGCGGCGCGGGATTACCATGACGGGGCCGACTTCGATGCCGGCCGTATGGTGCGCGACCGGCGGTATCACTACATCCGCAATCTCTATCCGCACTTGGGATGGGACGCCATTCAGTACAGTTGGCAGCAAGCGCCCTATATGCTGGAAGAGTGGCGCCAACAGGCCGAGGCGGGCAAGCTGAAGGCCGATACGCGTCAGGCATGCTTCTTCCGCCGGACCAAGCCGGCCGAGGAACTCTATGACATGCAGAAGGATCCCTACCAGATGCACAACCTGGCAGCCGATCCTAAGCACCAACAAGTTCTTCAGCGAATGCGGGCTCAGTGCGATACGTGGGTCGTCGAAAACCATGATCTGGGCCTGCTGTCGCAGTACGAACTGTACACGCGATCCGAGCAGGATTCGCCCTATGAGATGGCCGTAGACCCCAAGCGGAATCCGATAAAGTCGATGCTTGACGCCGCCAGTCTGGCCAATCGATGCGATCCGGAAACGATCCCCCAGTTGCTGGCGTTGCTGGAAAGCGAGGACGGGGCGATCCGACGCTGGGGCGCGATCGGGCTGTTGGCTTTGCGCAAGGAGGCGACCCCGGCCACGGATGCCCTGGTCGCGGCGCTGGGTGATCCGGCCCCGGATGTGCGGATGACCGCCGCGGAGGCACTTTGCGGCCTGGATCGCACCGAGGCGGCCATGCCCGTGCTGATCGAGTTGCTCACCCACGAAAGCCGGATCATTCGCAATGAAACACTTTTGACCCTCTGCCGCATCGGAGAACCCGCCCGGGCGGCCCTGCCGCACTTGGACAACGCACGCGGCAAAAGCAAGCACTCGGGCATCTGGTCGTACGACAACATTCCCGACGCGATTCGTCTGGCTCGGGCCTGCATGGGCGAGCCGTCCGAGGCGCCGTTTCGAGCAACCCGCCGGAAGCACCTGCCTTGAGGCAAGAAACCTTACAGCCGCTTGCGGCTTTGCATAAACACAGGGCGCGACTGTTGGTCGCGCCCACACGACAAGTCAATCACCAAGCCGCCGGGCTTGTCCCGACGCCAACTCGCACGTTCTACCGTAACGCACCACTAACGGAGGTCCCCCATGTTTTCTCGAATCATTGTGCCCGCGCTGGTTGCGGTCCTCTTCTTGTCTCAAGGCAGGGCCCAGTCTTTGGTCGCTTCCGAGCCGACGGAGATCGGGTCCCGGCTGGAGCTGTTCGTCGATGATCACCTGATCGAAAAGCTCGACGGCGCCGAGTTGCGCCTGCACCACCCGACGCCTCGCGACGTGGCCATTGTCCACGACCAGCCTTGGGAAGGCAACGGCAGCATGTACACGACGGTCTTCCGGGACGGTCAACGGTATCGGATGTATTACCGCGGCTCCCAGGGGACCTACAAGCAGGGCGCGTTCGAGGGAGGGCACGCGGAAGTGACCTGCTACGCCGAAAGTAGCGACGGGATCCACTGGACGAAACCGGAGCTGGGTCTGTTTGATTTCGAGGGATCGAAGAAGAACAACATCCTCCTAAGCGGCGAGCTGGGCCGCCATGCGACCCACAATTTCTGCCCCTTCCTCGATACCCGACCCGGCGTGCCGGCCGCGGAGCGATACAAGGCCCTGGGGGGCCCGAAAGGCGGACTTTTCGCCTTTGTCTCCGCAGACGGCATCCGTTGGAAGAAAATGCGCCCGGAGCCGGTGATCACCACCGGCGCGTTCGATTCCCAGAACCTGGCATTCTGGGATTCAGTTCGTGGCGCGTACCGGGCGTACGTGCGCGACTTCCGCGATGGGCGGGATATCCGTACGGCCACTTCACAGAACTTCCTGGACTGGACCGAGCCGGAGTTCCTCGATTACCGGCCCGGTCGGATCAGCGAACTGTACACGAACCAGATCCTCCCGTACTACCGCGCCCCGCACATCCTGTTGGGATTTCCTACGCGCTACCTCGACCGCGGCTGGTCGCCATCGACTGAAGCCCTGCCGCAATTGGATTATCGACGGATCCGCGCCAGCAGTTCGCCGCGTGAAGGAACGGCACTTACCGACGGGATGTTCATTTGCAGTCGCGACGGGCGCCTGTTTGACGTCTGGCCCGAATCGTTTATCCGACCGGGACTGATGCTGAAGAACAACTGGTTCTACGGTGACAACTACCAAGCCTGGGGCCTGGTGGAGACCCGATCACACATCGACGGGGCACCCAACGAACTTTCGCTGTATGTCAGCGAAGGGACGGCCCAAGCGTATCCCAACTGGCACCGTCGCTATACAATACGAATCGACGGCTTTGTCTCGGTGCATGCGCGGTTGGCTGGCGGCGAACTGGTAACCAAGCCGATCGTCTTCGACGGGCAGCAGTTGGTGCTGAATTTCGGCACGTCGGCCGCCGGCAGCATCCGCGTCGAGATCCAGCATGCCGACGGCAAAGCAGCCGAGGGTTTCGCCCTGGCCGATTGTGCGGAAGTCTTTGGGAACTCGCTGGAGCGAACCGTCACTTGGACCGGCGGCGCCGACGTAAGTGCTCTGGCAAGCAAGCCCGTGCGCTTGCGGTTCGTGCTTAAGGACGCGGACCTGTATTCGTTTCGGTTTGCCCATCCTTAGATTGCCGCTTGCGGCTTTGCATAAACACATGGCGCGACCAGCGGTCGCGGCTTTATAGGAGAACAGCGTGCTTCAAAAACTCTTGCTAATCGCCGCCGCCGGGGCAGTGGGTACCTTGGCTCGCTACGGACTGTCGGGCGTCGTGCAGAGATTCACCAATAGCGAGCTTCCCTGGGGAACCGTCGCGGTCAACCTGCTGGGATGCCTCGTCTTCGGCACGTTCTGGTCGCTGATGGAGTCCCGCCTCTCGATCAGCGGCGAAACTCGGACGATCATCCTGGTCGGGTTCATGGGTGCGTTCACCACCTTTTCGACATTCGCTTTCGAGACGACCCAAATGCTTCGCGATAGCCAGTGGCTCTGGGCTGCCGGCAACCTGACCGTGCAGAACTTCGTAGGCATTGCCGCCCTGTTCCTAGGCCTGGCAATCGGTCGCCTGTTATAACCGCGGAGGACAAGAACATGAAACTACCGTACGAGGCCGAACTGCTGCGAATTTTCATCGGCGAAAGCGACCGCTACCATGGCAAACCGCTTTACGAGGCCATCGTGTTGGCGGCCCGAGAGCGCAACATGGCCGGCGCGACCGTGTTGCGGGGCCTGATGGGGTTCGGCGCCCACAGCCGCATGCACACCACCAAGATCCTGCGCCTGGCCGAGGACCTGCCCGTGGTGATCGAGATCGTCGACAAACCCGATCGCATTGCCGAGTTCCTGCCCGAGCTCGACAAAATGATCGGCGAAGGGCTCGTCACCCTGGAGCGCGCCCGGGTGATCGCCTATCGCTATGCCGAGTCGGAGTCGAAGTAAAGCAACAAACAATGCAAGGAGAGCATGATGAACAACTACTGGCGGCTAAGTCTAACGATGACACTTTGCCTGGGAGTATCTTCGGCCCGATGTCAAACGGCCGACGATGCACGGCCCAATATCATTTGCATCCTGGTCGACGACATGGGCTTCAGCGACCTGGGTTGCTATGGCAGCGAGATCCGCACGCCGAACCTCGATCGGCTGGCGGCCGGCGGCGTGCGGTTTACGCAGTTCTACAATACGGCCCGATGTTGTCCCACGCGGGCGTCGCTGCTGACCGGGTTGTATCCGCATCAGGCCGGCATGGGCGGCATGGACGTTCCCAAGCTAACGAATCCCGGCTACCTCGGCCGTCTGGCCCAGCGCAGCACGACCATTGCCGAAGTCTTGCGGCAGGCCGGCTATCGCTGCTACATGACCGGCAAGTGGCACCTGGGCGTGCCCTTCGGCCAGCAGCCGCTGGACCACGGGTTCCATGCGTACTACGGCATACTGGGTGGGGCCTGCGACTATTTCAACCCGCATCGAGCTTGGGCCAACGGAGTGAGGGGCCTTTTGGCCGACGATCGCGCAGGGGCTCCCGTCGGGCCGAACTACTACACGACCGACGCCTTCACCGATCATGCGATGCAATACCTCGAAGACCATCAGTCTCACCATACCCAAAAACCGTTCTTTCTCTACATGGCCTACAACGCGCCGCATTGGCCCTTGCACGCACTGCCCGAGGACATCGCCCGATACAAAGGAAGGTATCTCAAAGGCTGGGACGTACTGCGCGAGCAGCGCTATCGCCGCATGATCGAGATGGGGATCATCGACTCAAAGTGGCCCCTTTCACCGCGCGGCCCGGCCATCGACACGCCCGCCTGGAAAGAGTGGGGCGGCGGCGCGGTGCCGGCTTGGGATTCGCTTACGGCCGAGCAAAAGGAAGACCTCGACATGCGGATGGCCGTCTATGCCGCCATGATCGATCGGATGGACCAAAACATCGGCCGGTTAGTCGGATATCTCGAGCGGACCAACCAACTCGATAACACGCTGATCCTGTTCATGGCCGACAACGGCGGGGCGCTCGGCGGCGGACCGACGGGGTTCAATTGGCGAGAGAGCACCGTCTCGCAGTATGGCAGCGCGGAGTCGTTCCTCGCCTACGGCACCGGCTGGGCCAACGCCTCGAACACGCCCTTGAGGAAGACGAAGTGCTTCGTGCACGAAGGCGGTATCTCGACACCCCTGATCGCCCATTGGCCCAAGGCGATCAAGAACCCCGGCCGCTTGGATCACGAGCCGGGGCACGTCGTCGACATCATGCCCACCTGCATCGAAGTGGCCGGCGCGGAGTATCCCCGGCAGTTCCAAGGCCATGAGATCCTGCCCGCCGAAGGCAGCAGCTTGGCGCCCATTCTGCGGGCCGAGCGACCCAAGCCGCGCGAGGCCATCTATTGGGAACACACGGGCAATCGGGCCGTGCGCCTCGGCAAGTGGAAGCTGGTCGCCGTCGAAGCCGGGCCCTGGGAACTCTACGACATCCAGGCCGATCGAACCGAGCTAAACAATCTGGCCCTCCAGCATCCCGAGAAGGTCCGCGAGCTAACGGCCATGTACAACGCCTACGCCGAACGAGCCTACGTCGAACCCTGGCCGATCGCGGAATGAGCCGGGCTTCGTGGTTTTCAGCGGGCGACAATCTGGCGCGTGGTTGCGAAGTCGATTTGTCCGGCGTCTCGGTCCGGCAGACCGTCGTGGCGGAAGATCACGTGATGGACCCTTGCCGGTAGGTCTTCCAGCGTACATGGCGTCGTGTAGAGCGTTCCGTCCGGCTTGCGTTGTTCGACATCGTCCAGAAGAATCGTGGCCTCGTAGGGCTCCGTGACAAAGTTGACATGAACCCGCTCCGGCTGACTAGGCCAAAGCAATACTGCCAAAACAGCCACCCCGGTCAAACAGGCGATCGAAGCGATCATGCGGCGCAACGGGCGATTAACGCTCGGTGGCTGCGGCGCGGTCAACTCGGCCAACATCGCCCGGGCGTCGGCAAAACGCTCTTGCGGATCGGGTTGACAAGCCCCCAACGCAAGCCGTACCAAACGACACAAGGTCCCCTCGGTAGCGATCGACGCGGCCTGTTCTCCCAACCTAGGAAACGCATCGGCCGGCAGTCCGGTGACCATCTCGTAGATCACCAGCCCGGC
>CAYYOX010000263.1:0-8892 GCA_964473065.1 uncultured Planctomycetaceae bacterium
CGAATGACCAATGACGAAACCGCCAAAACTCGGCCGCTCGCCATGATACGCTCTCTTACCTTCGTCATTCGTCATTCAGATTTCGTCATTAGCTCATTATGCCTGAGTTCAGCTATACTGCCCGCGACGCCAACGGCCAAAAGGTCTCCGGCACCATCTCGGCCGACGGTCAGCGCGAGGTGATGGCTGCGTTGGCCGCCCGATCGCTGTTCCCGGTCAAGGTGCAGGCGAATTCGCCCGTGATCGAGAACAAGCGGGTGCGTCGCGTGCCGGCCCAACTGATGGCAATGGCCTACGGGCAGATGGCCGATTTGCTGCGTAGCGGCGTGCCGCTGTTGCGCACGCTGGAAGTGCTCCAGAAGCAGACCTCCCATGTCCGGCTGGACCACGTGCTCGGGCAAGTGCGTCGCGAGGTCGAGGACGGGGCCACGCTGGCGGAAGCCATGGCCCAATTCCCCCGCGTATTCAGCGAAATGGCCGTCAGCATGATCCGTGCCGGCGGCGAGGGCGGTTTCATCGAAGAGGCCTTGGCCCGGGTGGCCCAATTCACCGAGGCCCAGGAAGAACTCAAACGACGAACCGTCGGGGCCATGGTCTATCCGATCATCTTGGCTACCGTCGGAACGATCGTCGTGACCGTGCTGATCGTGTTCTTCGTGCCGAAATTCGAGGACCTCTTCAACCAACTCCGCGATCGTGGTGAGCTGCCCTTCGTGACCGACTGGCTGTTGTGGCTCAGCGATCAACTGTGGCGTTGGGGGCTGGTGCTCCTGATCGCCGCGGCCGGGGCTATCTGGTATGCTCGACTCCGGCTGGATACCGAAGCGGGCCGACTATGGTGGGATCGCACCAAGCTGCGGATCCCCATGGCCGGGCCGATATTCCGCAGCCTGGCCGTTTCCCGATTCTGCCGTGTGCTGGGTACCTTGTTGCACAACGGCGTGCCGATCTTGCGATCTCTGGAAATCGCCAGTGCGGCCGTCGCCAACCGCGTCTTGGCGGAGGCTATCCAAGACGCCACCGAGAATATCTCGGCCGGTCAACCGCTGGCCGCGCCGTTGGGCGAAAGCGGCCAATTCCCCCCCACAGTGATCGAAATGATCGCGGTGGCGGAACAATCGAACACGCTGGAAAAAGTGCTTCTGGACGTGGCCGACACCTTGGAGCGACACACGTGGCGCCGGCTGGACATGGGCGTAAGGCTAATCGAGCCCCTCTTGTTGACCATCCTCGCCAGCGTCGTGCTGGTAGTGGTGATTGCCCTGCTGCTGCCGGTGCTGAAAATGAGTCAAACGATTTAACTTGAAATCGGTGCGTTTCACGCACACCACAAAACTAAGGAGACCCGTTCCATGAAAACTTCCCCTTCGCGACGCCGCCGAAGCGGCTTTACCTTGATCGAAGTGCTGCTCGTGCTGGTCATTCTCGTGATCCTGGCCTCGCTGGCCGTGACGGCCTACGGGCCAATCCAGCGCAGAGCACGTATCAATTCGGCCAAGAGCCAGATCGGGCTGGTGAAGACGGCCCTGGGGAACTTCCAGTTGGTGACCGGAGAGTATCCGGCAACCGACCAAGGCCTCGACGCGCTGCTCGATCCGCCGGCCGACTTGCCCAACGCCGATCCGATGGACTGGCCGATGCTGGAAACACGCGTCGGGGAAGACCCCTGGCACAATCCCTATCAGTACGAATCGCCCGGCAAATACAATCCCACGTCCTACGACATCTGGTCGTTCGGCCCCGACAAGATCGACGGAACGGCGGACGATATCGGCAACTGGGTACAGGAGTAGCCTCCGGTGAACGGTCCTTGCCGTGCCAAAACGTGTTGCCGTCGTCGCGCCTTCACCCTGGTGGAGTTGTTGTTGACGCTCAGCCTGCTGGTGATCATCGCCTCGCTGGCCTGGCCCGTGATGGACCGGCCGTTGGCCAACTTGCGGATGCGCAAGGCGGCCGATAAGGTCCGTACCGAGTGGGTAACCGCCCGCGTCGAAGCCATGGACACCGGCCGAACCTGCGTCTTCCGATACGTACCCGAAGAAGGCCGCTTCATTGTCAAACCCCATGTGAGGAATGAAACGAGCGGCGACCAGGAATATACCGGTTTTGGCGAAAGGTCGGCCGCGACGCTCAGCGACTCGCTGCCGCGAGGAATCACTTTTTATGCCAGTCAAACGGAGTCCGACACCCGGGCCGCCGGGTTTGGCATCGACTCGGATCCGACCGTCGATTCGACATCCGAGTGGAGCGATCCGATCCTGTTCTATCCCGACGGAACCACCTCGTCGGCCGAACTGATCTTACGAGACAAGGACGGCCGCTGCATCAACTTGAAGCTGCGGGGATTGACCGGCGTGGTCAACGTGGGTGAAGTCTATTCGGACCAAAGGGGCTTGCCGTGAAACGCTTCCGTTCACGTCCGAATCGGCGCGATGCGTTTTCGCTGCTGGAAGTGATCCTGGCCTTGGCCATCCTCACCGGCGCGATTGCCGTGCTGGGTGAAGTGGCCCGGCTAGGGATGCGCAATGCGCTGATCGCCCGCGAGTCGACCCGAGCCCAACTGCTGTGCGAAAGCAAGTTGGCCGAGATCTCCGCCCGCATCATCGTCCCCGACCCCGTGCAAGACATCCCCTTCGAGACGTATGGCGCCGAGGAAGGAACGGTCGACGAAGCAGCAGAAGGTTGGCTCTATTCGATCGACATAGGTGACGTCGAGGCCGACGGACTGGTCGCCGTGTGCGTGAGCGTCACACAAGACATCCCCCCGGAGAAACAACCCGTTCGCTTCCAGCTAACCCGTTGGATTCTCGACCCCGATGTCGAGCTGGCCGAACCGATCGAGGAGGAGTAATTATACAAAGTAAACGCCACCACTTAGAAACACGTAGGGTGGGTCGAGGAACGAAGACCCACGCGTCAAGAAAATGACACCGCGCATATCCGCGTGGGTCTTCGTTCCTCGACCCACCCTACTCACAGATTAGGTGGCGAACGAAGAGAGAAACAGGTAATGAACAAGCGTGGTTTCACATTATTGGAAGTCCTCTTGGCCCTGGGGCTGGTCTCGGCCGTGTTGCTGGCCGTGACCATGGCGATCGATGTCCACCTGCGCCTGCTCGACTCGGGCCGTACGCACGTCGAGGAGGCCCAGCTTGCCCGGGCGTTGCTGCGGCGAATTGCCGACGACTTGCGCGGCGCCGTGCTATACGACCCGATCAAGGCCGACGAATTGATCGCCGGCGTGCCCGTCTCGGCGGAAGATGTCGGCGATATGGTCGAGGGAGCAGGCGGCAGAATCCCCGAGGGATTGGATCTCGACGAAGAAATGCCCGAGGACGAGGACACCGAACGAACGGTCAACTTGGCCGAAGCGGAAGAATCGCTGCCCGAGCCGGGGTTGTTTGGCAACAGTTACGAATTGCAGGTCGATACGAGTCGTTTGCCGCGGATCGATCAATTCGACGGCATGTCGCTCGACGAAAACGAGTTGGCCGACCTGGTCAGCGACGTCAAGACCGTCACCTATTACGTGATCGAGGATACCTCATCCCTTACGTACGGCGAACAACCGACCGGCGGTCTGGTTCGCCGGGAGCGAGACCGTGCGACGACCGCCTGGGCCGACGAGATGGGTTTGTCGGGCGAGTTCGAAGACGCGTCGGAACCGATCGCCCCGGAAGTCACCAGCATCGAGTTTCGTTATTACGACGGAACCGAGTGGCATGACGAGTGGGATTCGATCGAACAGGGCGGTCTGCCCGTGGCCGTCGACGTGGCGATCGCTATCGCCGCACGCAGCGGCCAAAAGCGTTCTTCCCGGACGCGAAGCACTCTCGGCCGATCCGATGAAACGACTACGAGGGATCTGCTTTACCGCTTGCTGGTCCATCTACCGGTAGCCGAGCCGACCGACGGCGAAGAGATGTCCGAAGATTTCGATTCCGACATGGAGTCCGAGGAGGAACCCGATTCCTCGTCCGATGGCGGCCCGCCCGATCAGGGAGGTTCCGGACGATGAGATACGATCGAATTAACCCGTCTTCGCGGCGCCGCGGCATGGTGCTGATCCTTGTGTTGGTGGTGATCGCGCTGTTGTCGTTGGCTTCCTTCACGTTCTCGCGGCTGATGCTCAGCGAGCGAAGGGCCTCCCACCTTTCGGCCCGACAGGCACAGGCCCGAGCGTTGGCCGATTCGGGGATGGAACGAGCACGAGTTTTCCTGGCCTTGGACGAAGAATCTCAAAACGAGTTCGGCGGCTGGTACGACAACCCGACCGAGTTTCAAGGAGTCGCCGTGGTCAGCGACGAGCAACGCGGCGACACGGGTCGATTCACCGTGGTGGCCCCGCGGAGCACAGACGGCTACGACGACGGCATCCGGTTCGGACTGGAGGACGAGTCGGCCCGGCTGAACCTCAGCACGCTGCTCTTGGCCGATGGTGCGGGCGAGGGAACCGCTCGCGAGATTCTGCTGCAACTGCCGGGCATGACCGAGGAGATTGCCGACGCGATCCTCGATTGGATCGACGAGGACGACGATCCCCGCGAGTTGGGCGCCGAGGCCGACGACTACGCCTCCTATGTGCCGAAGAACGGTCCGCTGGAGACGGTCGAGGAATTGCTTTTGGTTCGCGGCGTTACGCCCTGGATGTTGTTCGGCGCGGACGGGAATCGCAACATGCTGGCGGACTCCGACGAGCCGGACGTCGAAAGTATCGGCGGCGTCGACAACAGCGACGGGACGATGAACCGCGGCTGGGCCGGCTACCTGACTCTGCACAGCCTCGAGTTGAATCTCAACGACAACGGTGAGCCGAAGATCGACCTGAATCAAGATGACTTGGAGGAATTGTACGACGAATTGGAAACCGCTTTGGGGAGCGAGTGGGCCACGTTCATTGTCGCCTTTCGCCAGAACGGACCCCACGACGGCGAAGAAGAAGGCGAATCGCCCGGCAGCGGGGAAATCGATTTCTCGCAAAAATCGAAGCATGAGTTCTCGACCATACTCGATCTGATCGGCCCGAACGTCGAGGTGAAGTTCGACGGAGAACAAGAGCAGACCGTCCTGCAGACACCCTTCGCCGATATCCCCGGAACGATGAACAGTTTCCTGCCCATGCTGATGGAAAATGTGGCCGTCAATGCTTCAAAAATCATTCCCGGGCGGATCAACATCAACCAGGCGTCGCGGGTGGTGCTCTCGGGCATACCGGGCATCGACGAAGAGACGGTCCAGGCGATCATCTCGCAGCGCGACCTCGATCCGGCCGACGCCGAGGCCGATCGAAGGTACGAGACATGGATCCTCAACCAAGGGATCGTCACGCTCGACGAGATGAAGGCGTTGATGCCGTTCGTAACCGGCGGCGGCAGCGTCTTTCGGGCCCAAGTGATCGGTTATTTCGACCGGGGCGGCCCGTCCGTGCGAATCGAGGTCCTGCTGGACGGTACGACGGTGCCGGCCCGAATCCGCTTCTACCGCGACCTGAGCCACCTTGGCCGCGGTTATCCATTGGAAACGCTGGGGATCGACTTGGACGGGCAATAAGCATTGTACGCCCCCCGCAATGGCCGTTTCCCAAGGAAAAACTACCCTAACCGGCTGCCGTCAACTATACTGGTAAATAGGACCGGTTCCTGCAAAAACCGCCGATATTCCCCTGACTGAGAAAGCTTTCCGACCATGCCTCAACTGTTGGCCCTTGAATGGAACGCCAGCGAAGCCCGAGCCGTGCTGGCCGCCTTGCGCGGCGAGAGCGCGATCATCGAGCAGGCTTTTTCGATATCGCTACTTCCCGACAGTCCCGGCGAGGATGAATCGAAAGTGGATGTCGGCGCGCGAATTGCCGCGGCGCTGTCCGCCCGCGGGATAGGGCAAGTCGACACGCTGGTGTCGGTCGGGCGTTCGCAAATCGAGTTGCGCCACCTTTCCTTGCCGCCGGCGCCCGATGAGGAGCTACCCGAGCTGGTCCGCTTCCAGGCCATGCGGGAATTCAACCAGCTCGATGAACAATGGCTGTTGGATTTCTTGCCGATCGGTCAGACGGCCGAGGGAGGCCAGCACGTGATGGCCGCCGCCATCGGTCCGGAAGCCGTCGCCCGGATCAACAAAACGTGCGAGGCGGCCGGTCTGAAACCGACTCGGTTCGTGCTGCGAGCTTGTGCGGCGGCGTCGCTGTGGGGACGCAACGAAGCGATTGAAATCGCCCAGCCAAGGTTGCTCGTCGATCTGTTGACCGACGAAGCCGACCTGACCGTGTTGATCGGCGGCCAAGTCGTCTTCCTGCGAACCACCCGACTCGGCGGCGATCCGCTGCAAGAGGCCGAGCACGCTCGCTTGCTGATCACCGAGATCCGACGAACCATGGCCGCCTCGCAGAACCAGCTTGGCGGACAGAAAGTCGCGTCGATTATCGTCTGCGGCGCCGGGGAAGACTACGCCGCGCTGGCTGGCGCGATCGAGCAGGATCTGGGCGCGACGGCCGAATGTTTCGATCCGTTCGAGGACCTGAAAGTTCGCCGCCGTTTGCAAAACAACTTGCCGGACCACGCAGGACGTTTTACGCCCTTGTTGGGCATGGTGCTCGACGAACTGGAGCAGACGCCCCATGCAATCGATCTGTTGAACCCGCGACAACTGGCCAAACCACCCAGCCGATACAAGAAGTTCGTTCCGTGGGCCGTGGCGGCCGCGGTCTTGATCGGTGCGTTCTTTGCTTACCGGTTTTATCACCGAAGCTGGTTGGAGGAGCAGATTGCGGATTTGAAAGCCGAGACCGAAGTGCTCGACGAGGCCTTGGTCCACGGAACCACGGCGCGAAAGGCCCTCGATAAGCTCGAAGCTTGGTCCGCGACCGACGTGGTCTGGTTGGACGAACTGCGGGAACTCTCCCAGGAATTCCCTCCGGCCAAAGAGGCGATGCTCACGCGATTGGTCCTGTCGTCTGCCGCACCCGGCGGAAAAATGACGCTCGAAGGCGTAACCGAAACACCGGGAGCCCTGGAACCTCTGATTGAGGCCCTTCGCGACAAAGAGCATCAGGTAAAAACTTCCGACGAAAGTGCGGCAACCTCCGGCGGCCATTACGGCTGGGAATTCAAATCGTCGGTCGGTATTCGACGGGAGGTGCGGTGATGGCCCTAAAAAAGAGAGAAAAGATCCTGGTTATCGCCACCGGCGCCCTGCTGTTACTGGCCGTTCCCGTGCTCTTGCTGCGCGGGGGAAGCGATCAGTCGGTCGGCCAACTGCAAACGCAATACGACATGTTGCTCAAGGATGTCGAAAGCAAAAGGGCGCTCGCCGCACGCGGGAAAAAGGCGGCCCAGCGCGTGGCCGCGTGGGAAAAACGGTCCTTGCCCTCCGACCTGGAACTCAGCGGTTCGCTCTACCAAAACTGGCTGCGCGGTCTGGTCGTGAAGGCCGGCCTGCGCGGCGTGAAGGTCGATCCGGGACAACGGCGGACGGAACGCGACGCCTTCGTCGAGTTCCCCTTTACGGTCACCGGCCGCGGGAACCTGGCAAACCTGACCGACTTCCTCTTCGACTTCCATCGGGCCGGACACCTTCATAAAATCCGTCGCCTGAACATCAGTCCGATCAAGGATTCCGAGCAACTCGACCTGACGATCACCATCGGAGCCCTGGCTCTGCCCGGAACAAAACGCGCCGATACGCTCTCGACCGAACCGTCCGGCAGGTTGGCTCTTGCCAAACTGGAAGACTATCGGGCCATCATTGTTCGGCGACGTATGGAAGGGGATCGCTTTGCTGAGACCGGCGGTCTGTTTGCGGCATATCGGCCCGCGCCGCCGCCCGTGGTCGAAAAGACGGTCGAGCCACCCTCCGAACCGGTCGAGCCGCCCGGGATCGATCCCAGCGAGCACACGTTTTTCACCGCCGCCGTGGCCGCCGACTCGCGGCCCCAAGCCTGGCTTGTAGTTCGCACCACGGGCGAGAAACTGCGTCTGCACGAGGGAGATCCCGTGAAAGTCGGGACGGTCGAAGGCAAGGTTGCCAGAATCGACCTGGATCTCCGTCGTCTGATCCTGGAAATCGACGGCAAGACGTGCGAAGTTCGCCTGGGCGAGACGCTGCATGACGCCGTCCAGTCGGCCCAGGGCGATCTGTAGTCGGAAACAGTCCTTTCGGGCTTTGGGCACCCCGCCTCTGTGACCATTCTCTTGCAATATCATCGCCTTGCGCGGCCTGTCGGCGGAAAACCGAAATTACCCCTCGCTTTGGCGGCAGAGGGACTTCCACCGCCAAGAATCGACGGTATACTACCAGTAACGTGCTGGGGTCTGGAAAGCCATGGTGTGGTTTATGCGAAGCACCTGGCAGCAGTGAGACTGCGGTTTGCGTGGCGGCGCCCTTCTTGAAGGTATCTGTTTGCGATTGCGGTTGCGTTGCTTCCCCTTTTTTTAGCGGTCGAATAGCGACTCCAAGGACGGAGGCGTCCGTCGAGAACGGCGGCCGTGATTTGTGTTCATCGTTTTTTCAGGAGTAGCTGTCATGTCGCAAGGTACCATCAAGAAGCTGGTCGCGGACAAGGGTTTTGGATTCATCGAAGGCGAGGGGGGAGAACTCTTCTTCCATCACTCCGCGTTGCAAGACGTGGAAATCGAATCCCTGCAAGTCGGGCAGGCCGTCGAATTCGAAGAAGGCAGCGGTCCGAAAGGTCCTCGGGCCGAGAACGTTCGAGTCGCCTAGCGACCGCACAATCGATCGAGTCTACTAGTAGCCGCAACGGCGTCAGTTGGATTTGTGAGCCGGTGGATTTGTGAGCGGCAAGGCGCTAGCCGCCGGTGGAATCGGGTGCACATTGCCCCGGCAATACCGGCGGCTAGCGCCCAATGGCACTTACTTTGGCCTTTATGGCGGTGGGTGATT
>CAYYOX010000264.1:0-4770 GCA_964473065.1 uncultured Planctomycetaceae bacterium
CCGTCTTGTCGTCGATATTGCCCGAGGTGAAGATGCGGCCGTCGGCGATCGACACGCTGGAGTACCCGTATCCGAGTCCTTTGGCCGTCCAGATCAACTCGGGCCCCCCTTCCGGCCACCGGTCGAGCAATCCCGTGTCCGGCGATTTATTATCCTGCTTAGGACCATGGAACTGCGTCCACGACGGACCGTCGGCCAACGCCGGCAGTGCCAGGCAGGCAAGCAGGGCGAAGTGGATGATGCAGCGGGACACGATGTTAGTGGTGAGCATTGGCGGTGGTCCTTCTGTGGCTGGAAATGGGGTGAGTGTAGCGAGTCTTATCCTAACGGCCGACGTCAAAGCGGACAAGTCAAGGCCGCCGGCCGTCTTGGCCGCTTCCGGGGAAAGGATATGGGAACTACGGCACATGCGGCCCGATCGCATTCCCCCCGACATGACTAGCGCGGTCGCCGCCGCGCAAGCAGAGTCGGTCGAAGAACCGAGCGGCAAGACTTTAGATCCCCCAGAGGCCGCAGTGACGGTCAACGAGAGTCTAGGGGCTTCATCGGCAATGTGCCCAGTTGAAGCGGCTGGTCGCTACGTCCGCCGGACATCTCGGCAACGATGAAGCGGTGTCCGAGCGTGGCAATCGCACGGCCGGAGGTAACCTGACTTTGGGAGGGCGGCGGGAGAAGATGTGCCGAGAGTTGATAATCGCCCGCCGGAATGTCGTCAAAGGTGAACGAGCCGTCGGCTTCGACCTTCGTGCCATAGTGAACGACTTGTCGTTTCTGCATATTCTGGTGATATTGCTTCATTTCTTCCTGGAGGCGTTTTCCTTCGGGCGTTTCTTTCCATTCTTCCCACCACTCCATGATTGCCTCCCGGTCCTTTTCCCGATCGAGATCTTTCGGCCAAGGGACCTCCGGCGCCGGCGGGCCGGCCTCGCGCAGTGAGAGTGAGATCATCACGAAAGACCAATTAGGGACACTTTCCGAATCTTCGGGCATCGTGAGCTTTCCAGCAACGGGTCGTCCATTGCGGCTAAGTTCGACTTGCGTTGTCTCTCCGGCGACGAATTCTGCCTTGGTTGAATGTGTCGGGATCCAAGCCGACATCTGGCCGTGCTTGCTGACGGCACATCGGGTGACTTGCCCGGTACGCGGTACAACGCGCTCGAAAACGAAATGTCCCTCGGCATCCGTCTGCGTCGTATAATCGAAGCGAATCCTCCTAGCGATCTGCTTCAGAGGTGACAGATCTTGGCTTCGGGACAGGGGCTCACTGAAATCGAGCCTGATCATCTCTTTGGCCCCGGGCCGGTTGCCGATTCGTAGCGTTCCCTCGGCGCGAGCCCAGGGTCGGATGGTAATCTCCTTCGTGTCCTGTTCGCCTTCGACCTGGGCGAATCCTTGGTCATGCAGCACGACCAGAACGTAAGGCTCTCGTTGTGCGGGCAAAGAAAAGCGACCCTCGGGACCCGTGCGAACGATTAGGTGGGACTGCCCCTGAAGCGGACGGCCGTCCTTGAGGTAAAGACCCCGGGTCGCCGTACACAGCGCGACTTGGGCATCGCCCAACGGCTCGCCGTCCGCAGAGTGAACGGTCCCGGTGATCGCTTGCCCTTTGCTCAGTTCCACGTTGAATGTTACTTCCCGCTCGTCGGGCTTAAGTCGCCGTGCTTCGCTGGGCAAGTAGCCATCGGCTTCGATACGCAGCACGCGGCGCGAGTCTCCCGAGGTGTCCCAGGCGGCGCGGTATTGGCCGTTTTCGTTTTCAACGAGCCGACGCTCTCGCCAACTCATGTCATTGTCGCCGCTGCCGAACGCACTCCCTTCGACCACGCGGAACTTGGTCACGGGCGCCTTGATCTGCTTGTCCACAACGCGGCCGGCAACGCTCCAGCCCCCGGCCTCCAAGGTAACGACGCGTTCCTGCTCACTGGGCGCGAACCTCTTTTGCACCTGCCCGTAACCATCCTTGCGGATGATGAACTGAAGCTCGTCCTTGGGGATCCAGAGCCGACTCCAGCGGCCCTCGGCATCGGCAACGAGGTTGCGGTCTTCGCCCCGTTCGATCGAGCTTACGTAGTCCAGCATCAGCGCATCCCGATACTCATTGTTGAAAGACATGGAGACGGTCACTCCCGGGATCGGCTTGCCTTCTTCGTCGACCACGCGCAATCGGATCATCTCCCCTTTGCGGAGTTGAAGATCGACCGTCTGCGACTGCGTTTCCATGGTTATGGAACGCGAGTCGGGCGCATAGTCCTTGGCCGCGGCCGCCAGGTTATACTCACCCGGCTCTGCCATCGCGAAATGGTAGTGGCCGTCTTGGTCCGTCTTGGTTCTGGGAAAATCGCCTCCCGAACGCTCCGCGAATAGCCCCACCGCGGCCCCGGGCAGGGGTTTTCCTTGTGGATCGGTTACCGTCCCTTCGACGACAATCCCCTCGTGCATGACCATGACCGCGTTTTGGCTGCGAAGTTCGTCAAGCGAAAGGGTCTTCAGGTCGACGTTCGGAGCAATCGCGTAGTCGGGGTGACGTACCTTGATGCTCACGTCAAACCCTTTCAGGTCTGCGGGGACACGACCGCAGTGCCATTTCCCCTCCGTATCAGTCCGCGATGTCTCGTTGATAGACCACCAAAGAACTCCGTCACGAGACTGTTTGCGTCCGTTCACCGTCACGTCGGCGCCGGCAATGGGTTGGCCCTGTTCGTTGCGGATGATGCCGCCAAACGTTGTTCCCGGCTCCATGGTCACGCTGAACTCGGCTGGAATCGATCCGCCCTTCCAGTGCGCTCCGACCGTCACCCGCCCCTGGGCATAGATGAGTAGTTGGAGATCCAAGCTGTCGTGTTCAGGCAGTTCGATCGCGCCGATCCCCTCGGCATTAGTGCGATACCGAACCGGGCCATAGGGGAGACTGGTCATCGCCCGAAGGGTGATGCCGGCGTCGACGATGGGCTTCCGATCGGAGTCGAGTACGTGGATCCGCATCGGACGAAAACCGGGCTTTGCCGATCCTTCCGTGTCGGTTGTCAGACCGCTTTGATCCTTAGGCGAGTCTTCAGAGTGCTTCGCTTCTGACGATACGGCGGCTTGGTCGTCCGTCGTCGCGGCGGCCGATTGGGCCAGCGTCAATCGCACGCACGCCAGCAGCGCGGCGGCAACCAGACTCACCAGGGCCGTCATAGCCACGGCGCGGCGCCGCAGCGGCATCGCAAAGACCATTCGCTGGAGCGTAGCCACGCGGCGGCGCACGTCACAGGTCCGGGCCATAGCCAGCCCGGCCGCGGGAAATGAGCCCGCGCCTTCCAACGCAACCCGGGCGAGTGTGCGACAATAGACCTGCACGTCGCCAAGATACGATGCCGCGGCGGCGTCACAGACCGCCTCGCACGCGGCACGGTGAGCCAAACCGATGCGCCATGCCAAGGGATGGAACCACAGCAGGATCGACGCCATTTGCAGGCCCACGTTCCAAGCGAAATCCCACGATCGGACATGGGCCAGTTCATGAGCGATGATTCCCGGCAACTGTGAACGATAGTCCGGCTGACACATCCGCTCGGGCAGCACCAAGATAGGGCCTCGCAGCCCGTAGAGGAACGGCATGGCAAATTGCCGCGAACTTCGGACCTCTACGGCCCGACGGCAAGCAAGCGCGTCGGCAACACGTTGAACTTCGGCGAGAACCCAATCGGGCGCGGCCTGCGAGGCTGGCGGCAGTAGTCGTGCCAGCCGCAGATGTCCAATCGCCAGGCGTACCAGAAGCAACGCCACGCCGAAGCCCCAGACACGCAAGAGGATAGCCTGCCACGACAGCGACGGTTCGGGAGTGCCCAGCGGCAGAGCCGCGTTCTGCCCGGTGTCGGCCGAGGGCTGATGCGCAGTGGTCGGCATCTCGATAGACGTAGGGACTTCTGTCGGGAGCACGGCGGATTGCGGAAGACCGACCGGTGCAACCTCGTCGACGACCGACGCAAGAGAAGGCGAAGGTATCATCGCGGACGGTTGCGGGGCTGGAACACGTATTTCCAGGTCCGGCAGCCCGAAGCTCCAAACAACCAGCAGGGCCAGACCGATCGCCACCCCGCGCCAAAGCAGTACCCGCCATCGGGGATTGGCCCGGGTGAGCGTGAAGTGGATCAGCCACGCGATGGCTAGAAGCACCGTTATTTTCGACAGCAGGACAGCCCAGGCGGTCATCGAACAGATCTGGACAAGAGCGGCCCACACCGAATCGGGTAAGTTCATCGCTTTTTCCCCTTTCTAGGCAGATTAGTTGGAGAATGCTTCTCCTCGGAGAGCCGTTTGAGTTCGATCAGATCTTCTTCCGAGAGTTTTTCGGAGCGTATGAGGTTACAGAGCAAGACCTCGACGGACCCGTCGCAGCAGACGCGAGTCAGGTCGCGAAGCATGCTGCGCAGCGCCGATTCGCGGCGGGTTTTGGCCCGGTAGAAATACGCCTTTCCTTCCCGCCGCCGCAGCAGATGGCCCTTTTCGAGCAGGATCGCCAGATAGGACCGCAACGATGAATTCTTGATTTCCCAGGGGAATCGGTCCTGGATTTCGGCCGGTTTCAACGCTCCATGCTGCCAAAGGATCCGCATGACCTCAAGTTCGCCCTTCGTAAAGCGTGGCATCGTCGCCTCCTGGAGTTGGTTCTTTGTTTCCTTCATGTGCGGATTATACCGCACTTGAATCCGCCGGTCAATACCAACTGCGGAAAAATCCGCAGAAAAACTCGCGAGGGGAGAGTTTCCGGGCGGCGGAAGGAGAATA
>CAYYOX010000264.1:4870-8889 GCA_964473065.1 uncultured Planctomycetaceae bacterium
AAAATCCGCAGAAAAACTCGCGAGGGGAGAGTTTCCGGGCGGCGGAAGGAGAATACTGTCATAACTCCCGTCCGTTGGCGCGCTTTCAGCAAGCCGTCAAAGATCCCTCGACAAGGAGACCGCCGGGTATACCCAGCACGGGCACAAATCGCGGTTTTGTGTGGGTGAAGCCTCCCAAGCACAACTGACTGAGAGAGCGTTTGGCGTTTGCTGTGAGTTGCTCATCAGCGGGCTCGAAGGGCTCAAATAGGATAGCCCAGCACGTGTGAAACTTGCGTGTTCTGTAGGAGGCCCCTCTCCCAAAGGGAGAAGGGAGATTGAATCTGCATTTTGCAAAAGTCCAATTCCAAGTCCTACCTTTCCAGATGACGCGTCACCAGCGGTTTGAACGGATCGAACGACTCGTGCATGGTCCAGGCCATGGCCCGCAATAGAATGATCCGGAAGTAGGGATCGTTGAACGTGAAATAGTTGTGGCCGGCGCCCGAAACGAAAACTCTGCCTTGGCCGACCTCCGTGGTCCACATGACGGGCCATGGTTTGCCGTCTAGGTCTTCGATCTTCGGCGGACCGCCCAGCGGCTTGTTGGCGATGGCTTCTCCGGCAGGCGAAGTTACCAGCGGCGTAATGCCGGCCGGGTCGCCTCGCAATTCCCAGTAGAACTCGTCGGACAGATCGAACTTGGCCGGGAATCGCTCGAAGATGGGCGACTGCTTGGCCGCGTCGGTAAGCGTCACGGGCGTGGGCAACAGGCCCCATTTCGTTCCGTTGGGTTTCAAGTCCCATGCCAGGCCGATGCGTTTCGAGAGTTCTTCGCCCGAGCCTTGCATCAGGGCCATGTGGATGACGATCAATCCGCCGCCGCGCTTCTGATAGGCGTCGATCAGGTCGTAATCCCACTGACCGCGCGGCCACATATAGAAAACGACCAGATCGGCTTTTTCCCAGAGTTCCTTCTTGGGGAAAAACATGGAAGGGGTGACCGTCACGCGCGGGACCTGCGACAGCAGCTCATTCATGTAGCGGTCCATGACCCAGGCATATTCGTGGGTCTCTTTCTCGTGCAGCTTGTCGATCCCCCAGACCCAGACAATGTTAAGGTCGCGCGACGGTTCTTTCTGGGTAATCGGTCCCACGATCTTTGCGACCTCCTCCATGTCTCTGGCCAGCGGTTTCTGCCAGGGAAACTGCGCCCGGGATGTCGAAGAAATGGTCAACAAAAGCACAACGATACAGGCTGTTCTTAATCTCATAACAGGACTCCTTAAGCTAGCGGGTTAGTAAAACACGGCTCCTACTTCTTCAGGTGCTTGTCGAACCAGGCGATCTCGAGCTTCATTACGTCATCCAAAAGTTGTCCACTATAAACGTCGTAATGCTTTTTCCCTTCGAGCACGTGATACTCGGTCGGCACGCCGTTCTTCTTGAGGATCTCATGTACGCGTCCCGAATTGTCTTTGATATTGAAATAATGCTCCTTCTCGGCATCGATCAGCAGCGTTGGCACCTTGACGCGGTCGGCGTACTGGCCCGGATTGAATACGCGGATACGCTCGGGGTGCGGCGCGCCGTTGAGTCCGGCTGGCGAGTCGCCTTGGGGGACCGGGTCGATTAGCCCGCGCGCACGGTCGGATTTCAGCTTGTAGACGCCAACGAGCCCTGCGGGGTAGACCTTGGTCCAGTCGTCGGGCATGGAGCCGACTTGCGCGACCACACAGGCGATGCGGCGATCGTGGGCCGCCCGGTAAATCACATGTCCGCCGCCGAAACTCGTACCCCAGATGCCGATGCGCTGCTTGTCCACCATGGGCTCGCCGTGGACATACGACACGGCCGCATCGATGTCTTTTTGCTGGTCGACCGGATCGACGATTTCGCGAATGGCCTGGGCCTTTACGGTCACGTAGCCTTGCTCGTCTGGCTTGGGCATCTTGCCTCGAACGACGAGCCGGCTGTTGCTATCACCCCAGTTGCGATAGTCGTAGACGATGACCACATAGCCGGCCGCCGCAAAGCGCGGAGCGATACCGGATCCCAACAAGAACGCCTTCGTACCACCCCAACCATTGCACAGCACGATGGCCGGCAGCTTCGCGCCTTCTTCGCGGTCCTTGGGGTAAAGCAAGACGCCGGACAACTGCGTACCGTCACTCCACAGGGTTATGTCGCGCTGAACGACGGTAGGGAAGTTCTCGACCGCCTTCTCTTCCTGCCGTTCTTGTGCCATTGCCGCACGGAACGTCAACGGTCCCGACAAAATCACCACCAGGGCGAACAGGGCAAGCATGCGTGTCCAACACAAGTTTCTCAGCACCTTCATGTCAGGTCTCCTTTCAAGTAACATTACTATCCCGAGTTTGGGGTCAGGGTTTGGGGTCAGGCCATCTTCAAGCTCTTCGCCCACGGGCTCTCGTATACCTTGCCGGTGAAGTCAGCCAACAGGCGCTGGTCCTCCGGAGTGAGCGTGGCGTCACCGCTGAAGATCGCGATATCGTCGTCGATATCCTGAGGATAGCTGATCCCCAGGTTGTACACGTCGAAGCGTTTCTCTTGGAGCACCCATCGCAGCGCAGCCCCAGGCAGCTTCTTAATCTCTGCCTCGTCATAGCCGGGGACCATCTGGCTGGCGCGGCGGTTGTAGACCCAACCGTTGAACGCTTTCATCAGCACGAGGCCCATCTTCTGCTGGTGCGCTTCGGCCAGACACTTCTCGCGCCACTCTACGGTACGGTCGGATAACATCTGGTGGAATCCTTTGCAGTACCCGAAGGCGAGCATGACTTGGTCGAAGCTGCCCGTCTTGATCAACTCGTGCGTCTTCTCGAAGGCCACATGGTTGGTCAGCCCGATGAAGCGGAACAGGCCTTCATCACGCAGCTTGACCATCTCGGCGTGAATCTTCATGACGCTCGGGACATCCAGATTCTCGATGATGGGGCCATGGATCTGCATCGCGTCGACGGAACTCGTCTGGAGGGCCTTGAGCGACGCTTCGACGCTCGGCCGCACGTCCTCCGGCCGGAACGCCCAGATCTTGGTGGCCAGATAGACCTGATCGCGAACCTCTTTGAGCGCTTCGCCGTAGATTGCTTCGCTCTCATGATACCCTCGGGCCGTGTCGTAGTACCGCACCCCCTTATCGAAGGCATAGCGAACCATGGCGATCCGCTGCTCGACAGGCAGGACGGGCGCGTTGTAGCCCATCCCCCACTGCTTCACCACGCCGCATCCGCCAAATCCGAAGATCGGCAAGGTGTGCCCCGTCTTACCGAAAGGCTTCTCGGGAATCGTGCCGTCCAGCGGGATCTTCTTCTCGTCGGGGACCGCCCCATGGGCCGCGCCGCTTCCCATAACCGCAGCCCCGGCAGCCGCCTGCACGCCCGTCTTCAGGAAATCGCGGCGGTCTACCGTCTTGGCAACTCGTGTCTTGCGATGACTCATGGAAGAACTCCCGGCAGCTCCAAGGATGACACTTCTCGACAACAAGATATTGTGCCCGATTTCCACCCCAGATGCAAGTACGCCCCGGGTCAGTTCAGGAAAACTGCAAAGTCAGTTTTGCGGAGTGGAAAAAGGGGACTGGCTCCGAGCATCAGTAGATGCTAAACCCACCGGAAATCTTCCCGGCTCGGCGCCTGTCCCCTTTTTCCACGCATCCGTGGTGTCTGTGTAATCCGTGGTTCGATTTGGCTGTTTCCACGTTTGGGTGGCTTTGGGCTTTGGGGTCAATGTGGCTTTGGTGTGGCTTGGGGTGTGGCTTGGGGTCTGTGGCTTGGGGTCCTGTGGCTTGGGGTGGCTTGGGGTCAAAGCTTGATTAGTGATTAGGGGAAATCGGGAGACGCAATGCTTAATGTGGTAACTTAGCGCTAATCACTAATCAAGCTTTGACCCCAAAGTCGCCACCAAAGTCGCCAAAGTCGCCCCTAGCGCTAATCACTAATCAAGCTTTGACCCCAAAGTCGCCGTTTCCACGTTTGCAACCCGGCCGGCACGAGAGGACCTTGCCGTCGGCCTCAATC
>CAYYOX010000265.1:0-8888 GCA_964473065.1 uncultured Planctomycetaceae bacterium
CACGCTCGACCAACGCTAGGTTCTTGTAGTGAGCGACGACCTCTTCGTCTGACAGGGCAAAAAAAGGGGACATTCTACTTTTTCAATAAAGTAGAATGTCCCCTTTTTCTACAGTCGCCGCATTACGCGGGGATACATCAGTGCAAATCCAAGTGCATGGTAGTAGGTCAGGTGAATCTCGGCAGTGCCAATTGGCTCCGCGCGGTTCTTGACGACACACGTACCGGCGAATCGATCGCGCAAAGTCTGCCGATCATCGTCGATTCCAGACCACAACAAATCAAAGAGTAGATTAAACGGGCCGAACGCCCAGAGCAACATGCGAAATGTCATGCGGAATATCGATGGCCGTTTTCCGCGCAGATTGAGGATCCGAGAACCAGTAAGCCAATATCCAACGGTCCGTATCCTTGAAGCTTTGATGACCGTCAAATAGGCCCACACACAGAGCAAGTAGATCAGTATGAACGTGCCGTTCAGATCACCGGCAAGGGTTGTGAACAGAGCGGCGAACACGATGTACATCACTATCAGCACGGCAAGATCAACGACCAAGATCACCACCCGCCGCATTATTCCGACGTAGTCATCGAGGGCGAAGTAGACGCCCACGCCGATTGAAGTATCGCGTTTGCCTGTCGTCATCGGGCGCGATCCGAAGTGTCACGGGTTCATTGGTTTTAGCGACATAACTTTGTTGCTCGCGTGGGGGGGGCACGGAGTCCAGCCTTTTACGAACGGTACTGGGAAACGCCTGACCATGCCCATGTTGCAAACTATCGCATCTCCGCGGCTGCCGAGTTCTGTTGCTTCGAGGAATCCTCGAACAGCAGCTTGGCCGGATTGTCGTCGAGGTGCCACAGTCCGATCGTCTGCTCGTCGGCTTCGAACGGCCCTTCCGGCACAGCGTCGATCGGGCGGATCACGTTGGAGATCCGAACCTCGTCGACCAGCCCGTTGCACGGCACGTGGACCTCTTCGCCGTAGTTCGAGTCGTAGGGATCGGTAATGTCGTCCGCCGATGCGAGCACATCGTAGGCCCGACCGATGCACAGCCGACCCTCCTTGCGCTGGCCGCCTTCCTTCCGCGTATGTTCCGATCGAGCCACTTCCTGGCCGTCGACGTACAACCGTGCCGCCTTGCCGTCGAAGGTCATGGCCACATAGTGCCAACGATCGTCGTTGATGACTTTGTCCGAACGAATGTGGTCCGGGGTGTAGCCCGGCATGTAGGCCACGAATGTCCCGGCCGGCGGGGACGAGAACAGTTCCCAATGGGTTGCCGACGATTTCGGCTCGTGGCCCAGGAACACGCTATACTGGCCGGGCAGCGAAAGCTTCACCCAACATTCCACCGTCAGCGGCGGCGTGGCAAAAGCCCCGTTCGGCTCGACGGCCCCGATCAACTTGCGGGCATCGAGCGATCGGCTGAACTTGCTCATGTCGCGCTCGCGCGGCTGGCGGACCGGTTTCTGCTCGCGCCGCACGGCCCAAACGCAACCGCGTCGAGCCAACTCGGCCGCGCCCGGATTGACTAGCGACTCGACGCTGTGCCCCAGCATTGTCTGGAATATGCGACCCTTGCCGTAGTCGTAGGCGAAGAGCATCGGCGCGTCCTTGCCGCTTACTTTCGATTGGGCCACGGCCAGTGGTTCGATCGGTAACTCGCCCTGCTGGTTGAAGTAGAGTTCGTCCACCGTGTTGAACGCCCGCACGCCTTCGGTAATCTCGTGCTTCGTGTCGGTCATCTCGACGCGGAACGGGCCGTAGGCGTCGTGGCTGCTTTGGCCGTCGATCCACACGCGGCGACACATCTTACCGGCATACTCGGGCCAAACATCGTTCGGGTCGGTCGGATGGGCGCCGGAACTGAACGCGCCGTTGGCGAAGTGGATGATGGCCAACCCGCCGCCGCTATTGACAAACTTGACGAACCCCGCCTTGGCCGCGTCGCTAATGCCCGGCCGCTCCCAATTGCAATAGTTCTGCACGATCAGGTCGTAGTCGCTCAGCAGCGGGTCGGCCAGGAACTCGGGATCGGTCGTCACGTCGACCAGGAACCGCTCGTCGACCGAAAGTACGTCGCGCAAGGCTACGGTCGACGGCTGCCAGGGATGGCCCGGATGGTGATGGCCGGTAAGGATCAACGCCTTGATCGGTTTCTCGGCCGCCGGTTCTTTGCCGGGCACGGTCGAAATAACGCCGCCGGCCGGCACTTCCGCACCGGCGGTCCACAAGATGGCATTCAAAAGCATCTTGCGGTAGTTCTCCACGTTCATGTTCTCCGGGAAATGACCGCCGGCAAACCCGCCGCCACGCCCGCCGTTAGCCCTTTGCACGACCCAACCGACGACTTGCGGCTCGGGCTCGCCGGGGATCGGCACGCTGAAGATGGGTGTGAGCCGCGGATCGTTCTCGCGGAAGCGGATGTTGTAGTAGTATTCCTCACCCAACTCGAACGGCGTCAAGCCGCGACACACGGGATGCCCCGGCGTGGCGGGCGTGACCAGGGCTGTGGCGTGTTTGATCTTTGAGTACCATCCGCCGTCGGGGCCGTTCTGATAATCAAAAAACCCGCCGATCCATTCGAGGCATTCCTGGCCGCCCTTGGCACTGGGGATGATCGTCGCGTAGTGCCAGATGAACAGCCCGCAACCGCGGTCCATCTGCTTCTTCACTACGGCCATGTGATCGTCGCGCAACAGAGTATGGGCCGTCTCCTTGCGATCCGCCCCGTCGCCGACAATCATGATCATATCGGCGTCGTCCAACGTCGAAGGATCCTCGGGCCAACCGTTCAGATGAAGCTCGGTCGTGACCCCCGACACGTTCGGCGAGTTATCCAGGCAGTGTTTCAGCAGAGCCATGTCCTTCTCATGCTCATGACAGCCCGGCGGATGGCTCTGGATTTTACCGGCAATCAGCACGATCTTCTTAGGCTTCACCTCCTCAGCCAAAACAAACGGAGCAGAGACCAGCAAGGCCAAGAGAGCGGTCAGCATAATACGGTACGTCACGGCAAGACCTCCATGGTGTAGGGCAAGAAAAAGAACGCCCCCATTCTCCCCCAAGCAACCCCGCCCAGTCAAGGAGATTTCCGCCAATCCCTTGTAGGTTTTAGGCAGGAAAAGTTCAGGGCTTGGAAAAAAGGGGACATTCTACTTTATTGAAAAAGTAGAATGTCCCCTTTTTCCAGACTTCAGGGACCAGTTAGGCCGCCAGCCGTGACCTTGATGTCCTCAACCACGCTTGCCTTGTGATAGAGTTGGACATACCAGGTGCGGGTCACAAGGGGGGCTGTCGGTACATCGAGCCAATAGGTGACATAGGGAGCGCCTTCGGCTATTCTTCCGCCTGGTATCGGTGCAGTGCCAGGCTTTGGCTTAGACCACTCGGAAGGGTCTTGTATCTTGCTGAAACCATTCTTCACCAAGATCGTTTCCGCCTCGCCGAGGGACGTTCCAGTGGGAATCAGCTTCAGGATTTCTGCCCTCGTCTCCGTTGGGCTTTCGTCGTGTATAACAGTTCTCCTGGGCGGCTCGGTGCGGCAGCCCAAGAGAAGAAGACAACAACCCAGCATGCCTAGTGTTATTCGCATAACGTTCTTGTCCAAAAAGGAAACCTTCTACTTTTTCGCGATCTTTCGCGGCCGGCCGCGTGGTTGGAGGCTGGACTCTAGGCCGAGACGACTGGCTGTGGTGCGCTGCCATTGGGAATGCCCATACGGGGCGCCGCGTTGGATGCAGTTTTGCATTGCCGCGAGTTCGGCGTCCGTCAACGGACGGTTGACCCAACGCAACCACTGCTTGGGCCGAGGCACTGGCCCGGGATGTAAGAAGTCGGGAACCGACCGCCCTCGCCTTGCGGCCAGGGAAGACCAAAGCCAGTTTTCGGCACGGATGACGAGTTGGGCACGCAGCGGATTCCGCTCGACGTAGCGCAGCACCGTTTGCAGGTGATCATCTTGTTGGATGGGAAAAGCCTTGAAGCGGCCCTGCCAGACGTGTCCGCTGCTTTCGTAATGGCGATGATAGCGTCGGACATGGGACGTCATCAGCCACTGCATCCAGCGGCCCAAATCCCGGTCGCCGTGCGGCCAGAGGACCAGATGGAAGTGATTGGGCATCAAGCAGTAGGAGAGCACCCGCATCGGCAACCGCTCGCAGCCCTTGCAGATCAGTTCCACGAAGGCCTTGTAGTCACCCTCCTTATGAAACACCTGCCCACTCGCGTTGCCACGGTTGAGCACGTGGTAACACATCCCGCCGACCGAAGCTCTGGCTGTTCGAGGCATGCCAAGATCGTACCAAAAACGCCTGTTCTCGTCAAGGGTCCAAAAAAGGGGACATTCTACTTTATTGAAAAAGTAGAATGTCCCCTTTTTCGGAATCCCTGGAATTCCGGGCGGGAAGATGCTATAATCCATGGGGTATGACGCTGCCGAGAACGGGGGACAATCATGAAATCGACAACCATTTTACTGGCCGGGGCCGTGCTGGCGGCGATGCTTGCTTCGGAAGCGCGGGGTCAGTTGTTTGGCAAACGTTCGTTGGGTGGGTCCATCTCGCCGCGAATGCGTCCCGGCACAACCTCGGCGGCGCCCGGTCAGAATACGGTCGGCACGGTGCGCGGCAACGAACGGTTTATGCGTGGGAACCGACGGCCGGGAAGCTTCATCGGCGGCGACTCGAACCAGCGACGTGACTTCGTCGGCTCCGACAAGGTGCAAGACATCAGGCAGTTCCTTTCGGCCCAGGCCGGACTACGGGCGGAGAATAAGCCCGACGCTAATCTCGGGCAGGCCAAGACCGCGCAGCCTAGAACTCGGATGTACGACCCGAGATTGCGGATCGATTTCGAGTTTAGTAGACCATCGGCGCGGGTGCTGAGTAGCCAGTTGGCACGACGGATTCAGAGGTCCGATTCCATACGTCGGACCAGCCCGATCGAGGTGTCGGTGGAAGGCGGGACGGCCACGCTGCGGGGTGCGGTTGCCTCCGAACGGGATCGGACCTTGGCCCGACTGATGTTGCTCTTCGAGCCGGGAATCTCGGTGGTGCGAAACGAGTTGTTGATCGATCCAACATCCCCGGTATTGGCGCCTGTGCCGAAGGAGGCGAAACCGGCTGGGCCGGCGGATTTCTGAATTGCGCCGGGGGAACCGACGCGGTCGGCGGCTCGGCAAGGGCGGGAAAGCCGCCCATGGCACCCGTTGATTGTACGGTTGCCCGCGTTGTTTCCGGGGTGGTCGGTGTCTGATCGGCAACTTCGCCGCTAAGGAATCGGCGGGCCATGCTCGGCGGGAGGTTGATCGTGGCGGTGGTCATGACTTTCTTGGGCGGCGGCCCGAGCGGCACTTGGTGCCCAACCTGCTGGACGACGCCGCGCTGCACGGGGATGGTCACCCGAGCCGCGCGGCGATTGTGGACGAATTGGTCGGCAAACTGAGTCAACTGGGCGTCGGTTTGGGCCAGGGCGCCCGGCAGAACGTGTTGCGAGCCTTCGCCCACGATCGTCTTCTCGCCGCTGGCCGCTTCGAATCGGGCCAGCAACCGGATCTCTCGCTGGGGCCCGCCCACTTCATTCCACGGGATCCAGAAGCTATAGGAATGGCCCAAGTCGGACTTGCTGTAGTGTTTGTCCAACTGGTCGGGCAGGAAGACGAATTTTTTCTCGGGCATGGCCATGTTCGGATCTTTGTCGGTGGCGTCGAAGGCGTAGACGGTAAAGGTCCCGTCGACTTTGACCGGCTTGCTCTCGCCCTTGACATAGAACATCACCCGCCCGCCCAAGCAGCGCACGCCCGGCCTGCCCGCCTGACGCAACACGGTGTAGGTCCAGACGTCGGTCATGTCGTCGGGCGCCAGCAGCTTCGGTTCGGCGCCTGCCCACTCCATGTTGGTCCAGGAGAAGCCGTCGCTTAGATCCAGTTGCGTACAGCCGCAGCAAAGGCCCAGCAAGGCGATTCCCAGCGTGCAAAGAACTCGGTTCGTGAAGTGAGTTGGCGTCAACATATCGTATGGCGATCGAGTTGTTCGTAACCGTTTAAGTGCGTCGAGCAGCGAAAACCCACGTTGTGCTAAATGACGAAATCCGAATGACGAATGACGAATGACGAAGTACGCTTCTTCCTTTCGTCATTATCCTCTGCTGCGTGGGTCTTCGTACCTCGACCCACCCTACATCTTCTAGTGTCTAACGAAGGACGGCGCCTCCGGGTTGAATCGGCGGTCGGTTGCTCGGGTTCCGCCGGGCTTGACGGACGGCCGGATCATACATGGATGGATATGGCGGCGGCGGACCGATCGGCATCGCGGGTCCTTGCGCCTGTTGGTTATTGGGAAGTATGGGGCCCGTTTGATTGGGCGGCTCGGCCGGCGTGGGTACTTGCTGCTCGGGCGGGATTCCGCGGGGGTTCAGGTCGGGGTAGATCACTTCCGGCGCCGGCATGCCGGCCTCGGGACCGCCCATTTCCCAAAGACCGGTCGGGCCGTGGATCTCGTGCACGTCGCCCAAGCACCAGTGCATTCGGGAGGCCTCGACCTGTTTGATCTTCTCGGCATCGTCGGGGCTGAGAATGATGTGCGGCGTGAGGATGATCAGCAACTCGGTCCGCTTCTCGCTATTGCTATCGTAGCGGAACAAGTTCCCCAGCAAGGGAATATCGGCTAACCACGGAACGCGTCGCTTGGTGGTCGAGGTGCGTTTGGTTATCAGTCCGCCGAGCACGACCGTCTCGCCGTCGGCCACGCTGACCGTGGTCTGGGCCATGGTCAACTCGATGCTGGGCGAACGGATGACCTGGCCTTCGGAAATCGAAACGGGAATGCCTTCCTGGATGGGTCCGAGGTCCGACTTCTCGGCGTCAATTTCCATCACGACCATGCCGTCGGGACTGATTCGCGGGGTGACGCCCAGGATCAGCCCCACGTTTTCCAGCGCGATGCTGTTAACCAGCCCCACGTCGGTGAGCGTCGAGGAGGTGATTCGCGGCACGCGTTTACCCACCTGGATGTAGGCCGGCTGGTTGTCTACGGTCATGATCTGAGGCCGACTGAGCACCTTCAGGCGTCGGCATTCCTGCAAGGCGCGGAGCAGTACGCTGACGCTCTCGCTGCTGGCCGAAAGGACCAAGCCGCCGAACCCCAGCTCGCTGTTGACTCGCCCCACGGCAAAGTTCGACAAAGTTTGGCCGCCCACGACGGCCGCATCGACCAGGGACTGACTGCTACCGCTGTTCCCCAAGGTGGAATTGGTCGGGTCGTTGAAGTTGAAGCCGGGCGTATTGCTCGCCGACTGGATAACCTCGTTCGACACCACCACGCCGGTGCCCGGAGTCGAGGAGCTTTGCACCGTGGTCACGATATCGCCCAACAGGCTCCGGTCGAAGAGCACGGAATCTTGCAGTCCCAGTTCGATGCCGAACTCGTCCATCTCACCCAAGGCGACCTCGGCAATCAGTACCTGGATCATCACTTGCGGCGGCTCGGCGTCGAGTTGCTCGATCAGTTCCATGATCTCTTTGAAGAAGCGGGGCGTGGCGCTGAGGATCAGCGAGTTGCTGACCACCTCGGGCACGACCACCACCTCGCGTTCGATCCGCTGGAACGGGCTCACGGCGCCCGGGCCGGCCATCTCCACTTGACGCTCGCTGCGGAGAAACAGGCTGATCGCGTTGGCCACGTCGACGGCCGGCGCATTGCGAAGCCGATAGACGGTCGTCTCTCGCTGCTGGATGTCCTCTTCGTCCAATCGCAGCAGCAACGCCTCGACGATCACCAGATCGCCTTCCGAGCCGGTGGCGATGATGCTGTTGGTCCGCGGGTCGACCGAAAACCGCACGGGCACCAACGATGTTTCGCCTTCGGCGCCGGCCAGTTGAGGTCGCGTCGACGCTCCGGTCTGCGAGGGCAGCAGGGTTCGCAACATGGTAACCATATCGGTTTCGTCGCTGTTGACGACCCGAAAGACTTTGATTTGGGCCACCGCTGAGGGCATATCGAGTTGCTTGATCAACGCGGCAATCAGGTCCATGCTCTCGGCCGGGGCCGTGACGACCAGCGTGTTGGTCCGCGGGTTGGGTGTGACTTGCACGTCGCCGAGCAGCCCGGACTTCAATAGTCGTTCACCCTCGGCGTCGACGGTCAGTAGTTCCAAGACGGCCGATTTGTGTGCGGCCGTTCCACCTGCGGCGCTGGCGATGGCCTGCTGCAGGATGCCGCCCAGGTCGACTGCCAGGGAGTTTTCCAGCTTGAAGATCTGGGTTCGCATCACGGCTTCGCTGTCGTCGCGATCGAGTCGCTCGATCATCAGTTCCACTTCCTTCATGTCGCGCGGGGCGGCCTGGACGATCAACGAATTGGTCCGCGGGTCGGCGATGACTTGCACGGCCGGCCCCAGCCCGCCACGGCCGGCAAGGAAGCTCTCCACGGTGGACGCAATCTGTAGGGCCGCCGCATGACGCAGGGCGAAGATGCGTAGTTGGCTCTCGGGCGGCACGGGCCGATCGAGCTTCTGGATCAACTGCTTGATCGCCTTGACCGCCTCACCCCAGCCAACCAGCAGCAGGGCGTTCGGCTTGACCAACGGCGTAACGCTGACCCGCCCTTGCCGCCCGACGAGCAGTTCGCGGTTGATCTGCTCGATAATCTCGCTCAACGCCGGGCCTTGGACATGCCGCAGCGGAACGACCTCGATAGCCGGCTCGGTCTCGGCACTGAGCCGCTCGATCTCTTCGATGATTCTGGAAATCTCGTCGACGTCCCGATCGCGTCCGCGGAGGATGATTACGTCGAGGTTGGGCAAGGCCTCGATTTCGACGTCCGAGCCAAGCTCCAACAGCCGCTCGCGTCGTCGCTGGTCCTCGAGGTGGTCGCCGGTAGGAACCG
>CAYYOX010000266.1:0-8851 GCA_964473065.1 uncultured Planctomycetaceae bacterium
GTTGAGGGTTGAGGGTTGAGGGTTGAGGGTTGAGGGTTGAGGGTTGAGGGTTGAGGGTTGAGCGTTGAGGGTTGAGGGTTGAGGGTTGGGGGTTGGGAGTTGAGGGTTGGGAGTTGAGGGTTGAGGGTTTGTTGACTACGTGTTGTGAGCTAGGCTGGAACGTAGGCTGCTTGGCATTCGCTCACCTCAAGTCGTTCGGCGTCAGGGAATGCGCGAGTTACCGCGTAAACTCGATCGGCGAATTCGACGGCCTTGTGCCAAACATCCAACTTCTCGAAACCAAACATGTGTTCTCCTTTCGTGTCGTGAACTCTCAGCTCTCAACCCTCAACCCTCAACTCTCAACTCTCAACTCTCAACTCTCAACTCTCAACTCTTCAGCCGACCGGCTGATCATTGTTCGCACAGTCAGCCGGCGCCCAGGTTGCCTTTCAGTAGTTCCGCTCTTAGTACGCCGCTTCCTTTGGTTACGACAACCTCATCCGGCCACAAACCTGCGATCATCTCGGTGTAGTCGCCCATGTTTACGCCGGGCTGAACCGATCGGGTATGAAACACCTTGTAGGAGTCTTTCGTCATGAAGTCCTTGTCACGAACGAAGACTATATGGCAGCACCCTTCCCAGTGGACCGCGGTGCTGGGAACAACAATTGCCTCCGGTTCATCGCGCAGCACGATCTTGCCCGTCCCGAACGTTTCGTTGCGCAGGTGCCCGTCGTGATTGGGCAGTTCGGCCCGAACCATGACGGTGCGCGTCTCGCTGTCCACCTCGGTGCTGACCCAGGTGAGCGTTCCCGTGTCGACCTGCGTGCCTCCGTCGGCGCGAAATATGACCTTCTGGCCCATGGTGATATACTTCGCTTCTTCCAACGGCACATTGAGCATCAGCCACATACGGCTTGTATCGGCCACAGTGAAAAGTATCTTCGCCGTGTCGATGACCTCGCCGGCAACCACGTCAAGCGACACGACGATGCCGTCACGGGGGGCAAAGACTGGAATCAGGTTGGATGTGGTTGGCATCGGATCGAGGTGCTGGATCATGCCGGGTGGCAAACCGAGAAGTTGAACCTTACGTCTCAATTCGTCGGCAGAGGCTAGCCGGACACTCTCGTACGTGATGTTCAACCCGAGATTAGCCAGAGTCTGAATCGCCTTTCGTACGGCCACTTCCGCTTCGGTTTTTGCCGTTTCGGCTTCCAACGCCCGGCGTCCGGAAACGACGCCGCCCAGCCCCGACAGACGCTCGAAGTTCTTGATATGGAGCTTTAATTGGGCGACGGCCTGCAGCAACTCTGCCTTGGCGCGACCCACTTCGGCTGCATCGACGAGTGCCAGAACTTCACCCTGATGCACCGGATCGCCGACGTTTTTCTCCACCCGCCAGGCGGTTCCGGCGGTCCGCGACGACAAGCGTGTCACGCGTGTGGGATCATAGACGATCTCGCCGGTGGCTGGGACGACTTCGACCACGCGACTGCGGTCCACCAGATTGATGTCGATGCCGGTCTTGTCCACGGCGGCAATCGAAGGGAACTGAATTCGCCTCAAATGCATTTTGCACGTCGGATCATTCTTCGTGCGAGGCCGCATGGCAATAGCCCGGGCCGCGCGATCCAAATCCGCTGGCGAGATTTCAGGCGTCTCTTTGAGTTCAGCCACGTCAGGATGATGGAACACACACTCGTGGACGCCGTGTTCTTTGCACCAGCCGTACAACGTGCCCTTGGGCATCAGGTTCGCATTACAAGCGATGCACAGCGATTCCGGCACGCCGTGCTCTTCACACCAATCCTTGTTCTCGTTTGGCCCGTTACCAATCAGTGTGGAGAACTTGGGGATCTTCCAGCCCGTATGGTGGCCCAAGTAACCGATGCCAACCAAGAGCATCAGAACGATCGCGGTTGGCACGCCACGCATGATTCGGGAGAGACCTTTAGGAGCGAGAGCTGGGAGTCGAGAGTCGAGAGTTGAAGGTCGAGAGGAAGTTGCCTGCGTGTCGATCTCGGCGGGTTCCGGTAGGGGCGCCGTTTCGCGCACGCTCGATGTCGCCTCGGAAGGAACAACGTCATCGGGCGGTTCTTCAGCTTGGGCTTTGACGTTTGTTTTTTGCATGATTTCATCCACCATCAAAGGTTCGGACTGCCAATGGCGAGACTTGGGTGAGGACTTGTAAGACCAGACGCTGTTTGTCGGGGCGCAATCAACTGGATGCATACCGTAGTTCGGTAGCAACCGATTAGAGCAGTAGTACACCCGTGAGCGCACAGATCTCCCGCCCGGAAGAGAACGGCGGGGAATGAGAAGGGAAAGAAGAATGAGGCGCCTCACAGGCGTTTCCGGCACCGGGCGTGTTCGCGACCTCGAGATAGTGGTCAATGGCTGAAAGCGGCGTTACTCCCACGTCACCGACAGCAACCCGCACGGCGGGAAACATGACTGCCCCCCCACAGAGACAGTCTTTCTGCTCGCGATTCGAGCCATCGTGGCAGGGCGGGCTATCGCTTGATTCCGGCGAGCAGCAGGCACAGGATGGAGCGCGAACCTCGGCCCCCTTTTCCCGGCCCAATTCCGACAGGCAGACGAAAGGGCACCCCAGCAATACACCGACTAGCAAGTGAACTGTCGTCTGGTGGTACATGATATGTAAAGCCCGCCAACAAGCCCGATTCAAAACACTCTTTCATATTATAAGATACCGGCCATCCGTGTCAAGTCGTTCTGTTGCCATGAAGCTCGATCACGCCCGGCAATCCCTGTCCCTTGTCGCTCCTAGAACCTCCGTCCGCCTTGGCTAGTAAGGACTTGCGTCATTTGGAAAGGCTGAGGCCTTGCGTCAGAAGTAGGGGTTTTTCAAACCAGGCAAGACCAGAATTTAGGTATCTGCCGCCGAGTAGTTCGTCTTTTAAGTTCCCCTTAACCCCGGCGCCTGTAACGGGCCGGCAACAGCGTGAGACTCATGACTTTGACGATCAGGACCAATCCGACCATCGAATTGTGGGTGGAGTCCGTCGCGACTGTTCCAGCGCGGCCCGATCGGCCACGGTCATCTCGGTCCGGCGAGCCGTTTGCTCCGTTTGGTGACAGTGAAGTCATGACTATGATCTCCTTTGCATTTCGGTGGTTGTTGCCATTCACTGCTCCCGGGACGCATGAATCAGCGCGCGAAGGTTTGCCCGCGCCGATGCTGGCAGCCGGAGCCATGCGTCGACCACCGCTTGCAAATCACCGTGCCGGGGGTACAATTTACAGGTTGTGCGCCGGATTCTGCGCCGCCCGTTGGTTCAACTGCCGTTTTTTCCGTGTTTTCCACCCCTTGTTCGAGTCCCGTTGGGGTCACTTGTGGAAATCCGCAGTGATGAGAGACGAATGATGAACGACGGTTGATTCCCCCTTTCCTTCGTCATTTGCCATGCCTTCTTACGACGCGATTCTGCTTGTCTCCTACGGCGGCCCGGAGGGTCCGGGCGAGGTGATGCCTTTCTTGGAGAATGTGGTTCGCGGCAAGAACATCCCTCCGGCACGACTGAAGGGGGTGGCCGAACACTATGAGCTGTTCGGCGGCGTCAGCCCGATCAATACCGAGTGCCGTGCCCTGCTAACCGCAATGGTCGGCGAGCTGAACGCCCACGGGCCCGCTTTGCCGGTCTATTGGGGCAATCGCTATTGGCACCCCATGCTGGCCGAGACGATTGAGCAGATGGCCGAGGACGGCATCACTCGGGCGCTGGCGTTTGCCATGTCGGCCTACAGTTCCTACTCGAGTTGTCGCCAATACCTCGAAGCGATCGAAGAGGCGCGGCAACAGGTCGGCGCACACGCCCCGACGGTCGACAAGATTCGCGCGTACTACAACCACCCGGGCTTCGTAGAGCCGATGGCCGACCGTACGGCCGAGGCCTTGCGGGAACTGCCCGAGCAGCGTCGCAACGACGCCCCGTTGATTTACACGGCCCACAGCCTTCCGGTGGGCATGGCCAAGAACTGTGCGTATCAAAGGCAGTTGGAAGAAACATGCCGGCTCGTATCCGAGCGACTCGGCCGTTCTCGCTGGGAATTGGTCTATCAGAGCCGAAGCGGCCCTCCCGCCGTGCCTTGGCTGGAACCGACCCTGGATGACCGGATTCGCCAAATGGCATCCGACGGCGAGCAGGACGTGGTGATCGTACCGGTCGGTTTTGTCTGCGAACACATGGAGATCGTCTACGACCTGGACATCGAGGCCCGCGACCTTTGCGGAGAGCTAGGGCTGAATATGGTCCGCGCACCGGTGGTCGGATGCCATCGGCGATTTGTGACGATGATTCGCGAGTTGATCAACGAGCGGATCGAGGAGAACCCGACCCGGCTTTCCTTGGGTAACCACGGCCCCAGCCCCGACGCCTGCCCGTCGAATTGCTGCTCGTCGAGGTGACTTGCAAGATCAGGCCGTTTCACGATATAATGGCCCGTTCGACGAAAGCCTTTTGCAGCAAACGGGATACGCCATGGAACTCCGACCGCTCGGTTCGACCGGTATTGAAATCTCCGAAGTCGCCTTGGGATGTTGGCCGATCGCCGGATTGACCAGCCCGGGGGCGAATGACGAAGACAGTCTGGCCACGATCCGAGCGTGTTTCGGGCTGGGGATCAACCACCTGGACACGGCCCACTGTTATGGCCGTGAGGGCGAGAGCGAGAAGCTGATTGCCCGGGCCCTGGGCGATCGGCGTGACGAGATGGTGATTGCCACCAAGGCCGGGCTTTCTTTCGACAAGAACCGGGAGCTGATCTATGACGGTTCGCCGGCCATGCTGCGTCGGCAGTGCGAAGAGAGTCTCGCACGGCTTCAGACCGATCGGGTCGAACTGCTTTACCTCCATGCGCCGGACAAAAAGGTGCCGGTGGGTGAGTCGGCAGGCGAACTGAAGCGGCTGCTGGACGAAGGGAAGACGCGGAGCGTGGGCGTGTCGAACGTCACGCTGGCTCAGCTCGAAGAGTTTGCGGCCGAGTGTCCCCTGGCCGCGTTCCAACCGCCCTACAACATGCTGCAACGACAGATCGAGGCGGATACCTTGCCATGGTGTCGCCAGCGGGGTGTGGCCGTGTTGGTCTATTGGCCCTTGCTGAAGGGGCTCTTGGCAGGAAAACTCGCACGCGACCACGTCTTTGCCGAAAGCGACAGCCGGAGAAAATATCCCATGTTTCAAGGCGAAGAGTGGCGAAAGAACCAGGACCTGCTCGATAGGCTTCGCGAGATTGCCCTCGCGGCCGGGCATACCGTGGCCGAGTTGGTGATCAACTGGACGATTCAGCAGCCGGGGATTACGTCCGCCTTATGCGGCGCCAAACGACCGGATCAGATCAGCGAAACGGCCGGCGGTGGCGGATGGCGTCTTTCTGATCAACAGTTGGCCCAGATCGAACAGACGCTGAAAGAGCGTGGCACGCCGGATAGCGATGTGCCCGTGTGAGGCGGAATTGCGGATTGCGTAACACTTTAGCGGAATGCTCCGTTTAGCGGCCGGGACCCGTCCATTGGAAAGCAGGGCCCGGCATTAATCTCGAACCCAAGAAGAAACCATGAAAGTCGTCCACTGCGAACAGATTGAAGCCACGCCGGTGAACATGGAGGGCGCCGTCGGCTGCCGAATCCGCTGCCTGATCGGGCCCGACGATCGCGCGCCGAGTTTCTCGATGCGTCATTTCGAGATCGCACCCGGCGGTTGCACCCCCAAACATACCCACGGCCACGAGCATGAGGTTTTCGTGCTCGAAGGCACGGGCCTGGTCATGGAAGGCGATCGCGAGCACCCGTTACGTCCCGGCACGGTTGCTTTGATCCCGCCCAAGCAAGAGCACCAATTCCGGGCCACGGGTCCCGGCCCCTTGAAATTCCTCTGCCTAATCCCGCACCCCATGCGAGGCGCCACCGACACCTGCGGCCTAACCTGCGGCTGCGAATAGCCGCTTGCGGCTTTGCAATGCGCAAAAAAAGGTGTAAGCATTCACAGAGCAAAGGTTTTGGACAGGATTAACAGGATGATCAGGATAAAGGGAAAAAGAAGCTTTGATTTTGATTTCCCCGTCTCCGTTAATCATATCTTAACTACATTACACCTGACTGAAATGTAACGAACAATCAAGGATTCCATTGAATCAAGGCCAGGCAAACAGATTCTTTTGTTTTTCATCCTGTCCATCCTGTTATCCTGTCAAAACACCTGTCCGTCAATTCTTCGTGAACGGTTGCAACAAAAGGTTCCCCCATGCCCACCGACCCAACCGCCGAAATCGCCGAACTTCGCGAGCAAATCCGCGCTCACGACCGGAAATACTACGTCGAGGCGGCGCCGGCGATCACGGACCTCGACTACGACCGGCTGATGGACCGGCTGAAACGACTCGAAGAAGAGCATCCCGAGTTGGTCGCGCCCGACAGCCCGACGCAACGCGTGGGCGATCAGCCGGTCGAGGGACTCGTGCAGGTCGAGCACCGCGTACCCATGCTGTCGATCGATAATACGTACAGCATCGAGGAGCTGCGCAAATATGCCGAGAAGACGGCCAAACTTCTGCCGGACGAGCCGATCGAGTGGGTCGTCGAACTGAAGATCGACGGCGTGGCCGCCTCGCTGATCTACGAACACGGCCGGCTCACACGCGGCGTAACCCGGGGTGACGGTCGCGTGGGCGACGACATTACGCATAACGTGCGCACGCTCCGCGACGTGCCGCTGCACCTTGCCGGGCAAAACGTGCCGCCCGTGCTGGAGGTGCGGGGTGAAATCTACATGACCAACTCCGATCTGGTCGCGCTGAATGAGGTCCAAGAGAGCAAGGGCGAGCCGCCGTATGCCAACACGCGAAACGTCACCGCCGGCAGCATCCGATTGCTCGACCCCCGAGTCTGTGCCGAGCGACGGTTGCGACTCTTCTGCCATGGCGTGGGCCATGTCGAGGGACTTCGGGCGTCGACCCACATGGAATTCCTCGACGAGCTGCGCGAGTACGGCCTGCCGGCCACGCCCGAGGTCGAGTGCTTCGATTCGTTCGCCGCGGCCGTCGAGCATTGCGAAGAGTTGATCGAGCGGCTGCACGAACTCGATTTCGAGATCGACGGGCTGGTGCTAAAGGCCAACCGGTTCGACCAGCGGGAGCGGCTGGGCAGCACCAGCAAGAGCCCCCGATGGCTGATCGCTTACAAGTTCGAGAAATACGAGGCCACCACCAAGCTGCTCGACATCCGCGTACAGATCGGCAAGGCTGGCACGATCACGCCCGTGGCCGACCTCGAGCCGGTCGAACTGGCCGGCACGATCGTCCGCCGCGCGAGCCTCCACAATGCCGACGAGATCGAGCGCAAGGACGTGCGCATCGGCGACGTCGTGGTCGTCGAGAAGGCGGGCAAGATCATCCCGCACATCGTCCGCGTCGAAAAACACCTACGCAAGGGACACCTGCGAAAGTTCGCCTTTCCCAGCGTATGTCCCGAATGCGACACGGAGCTGGTCCGCGACACGATCGGCGGCAAGGAAGAGCGTGGTGCGTACATCCGCTGTCCCAACATGCAGTGCCCGGCCCAGTTGAAGGAGCGGATCAGCTTCTTTGCCGGCCGAAGCGCCATGGACATCGAGGGGCTGGGCGACAAACTGGTCGATCAACTGGTCGGCCAGGGGTTGGTCGCCAACTACGGCGACCTGTACCGGTTGGAACAACAGCAGCATCGGCTGTTGGAACTCGAACGGATGGGGCGCAAGTCGGTCGACAACCTGCTGGACGGCATCGACCAGAGCAAGGATCGCGGGCTGGCCCGGTTGCTTTGTGCGTTGTCGATCCGCCACGTCGGCGCCCGGGTGGCCGTCGTGTTGGCCGACCATTTTCGCACGATGGGCCCCATGCTCGAGGCCGACCAGGAGGCGTTGAGCGAAATCAACGAGATCGGCCCGATCATCGCCGAGAGTGTGTACGAGTTTCTGCACTGCGAGTTCGGTTCGCAGACCATCGAAGACCTGCGGGAATTGGGCCTGAACATGGAATCGGCAACGCCAATCGGTGAAGGTCCCCGCGTGCTCGAGGGCAAGACGTTGGTCGTCACCGGCACGTTGGTGAAGTATAATCGCGACGAGATCAAGGAGCTAATCACTCGCCACGGCGGCCGGGCCGCGTCGAGCGTTTCGAAGAACACCGACTACGTTGTCGCCGGCGAAAAGGCAGGCAGCAAACTGGCCAAGGCCGAGAAACTAGGCGTCACCGTGCTCACGGAAGAGCAGTTCGAGGCGTTGTTGCCCTAGAAAAAGAAAAAGAAAAGGGGACGGGAGTCTTTTATCGGTCTCGCGGACGACCCCAGATCTTCGACTCAATAGCGAAATAAGACTCCCGTCCCCTTTTTGCGATCAGTGAGACGTCGGCAGGATTTCGCCTTTTCGCGGACCACGTACTCCGCAGGACACTTGAAGAATTCGATCGGACTGTGCCATCCGTTCCAGGCGGTCCACCGTTCCTTGCGGCAGATCGAGATCACCACTCTTGATTTGTTGTTTGATGGTCGCAAGTTGCTTCTTCCAGGATTCACGGTACTGCTCGACTGTTTGAGATGGTTCCATCCAACGCACCCAAACGTAGTAGGGGCCGCCATGCCAAACTTTCCGCTCAACTCCGTTGCGGACATTTGTGATACGAATGCGGGTCTCGTTGTTGTGGGTAATGCAGATGGTTCCGTTGTTCAGGACGCCTTCCTTGGCCGCCTCGGTGAGTGGTAGGAGCGAGAACTCAACCTTGGCCAGCCCAGGGATGTCGATCCATGCAATTGGGGATGCGTGAAGGTTTATCTGCCCCAGGTATTCCTGGTCGTTGAGGATTATTTGTGAGT
>CAYYOX010000267.1:0-8748 GCA_964473065.1 uncultured Planctomycetaceae bacterium
GCCCGAGGCGATCGCAGAACAGCCCGAGCCGTCTCCCGAACAACCCAAGCCGGTCGAAGTGGAAGCGACCGAGCTTCCGGAAAGCCCGCCGGTTGAAGCGCCGCCGGTCGAGCAGCCGGCAGAAACTGAGACCGCGGCCGAGTTGCCGCCCGGCAGTTGGGCCTCGCCGACGGAGTTGCTGTGGCGCAAGTGGCTCCTGATGGCGAGCGTGCCGGTGGCCGTGGTGGTTGTGGGTATTGGTGCGTGGGCCCTGTTTTCGCGTTCCGGCGCGCCCGAGTTGCCGCCGGTCGCGCCAATTGAAGAACCCCAGGATCCGCCGACCGATGAACCGGCCGCCTCGGACGATACGGATCCTCAAGAGCCGGCCGAATTGATCGACCCGCGCTGGGTTCCCGACGGGGCTACGCTGGTGGTCGGCCTGAATGTGGCCCGGCTCCGCGAAACGAAGAGCCTGGGCCAACTGGCCGAATTGATCGATCCCTTCTGGCAACCGACGTTCGCGACCGTGTTGCGGAGCTTCGGGCTGAAGGTTCAAGCGATCGATCGGCTGACGTTCGCCACGGTCGATCTGGCCGATTGGCCGACGGACTGCGTGGTGGTCATTCGACTCGCCGAGGGCCAGGACGCCCGCCTGCTTGCCGCGACGGGCGAGCCGGTCGAGTTGGGTGTCGAGGGGATCGTTTGCCGCCGTTTCCCCAACGCCCCTTGGCCGCATCCGTTGGCTGTGCTCGATTCGCGAACGATCGTCTCGGCCAACGTCGCTCGACTGCGTCGCTTGGCCCGGCGTAGCGAGCCCCATTTCGAGAGTCCCGCGATACGACGGTTGCTCGAGGCCGAAGCGGGTCAGGCGGACGGCTGTCTGCTGGTCGATCTGGCGGCCGTGCGGCAGGCCGGGTGGGCGTTGCCTTCCTCGACAATGGACGTTTGGCCCTCGGGCAAGGATGCTTGGCACGTGCTTTGGGACATGCCATCGGGCGTGGGCTGCTGGTTGCAATACAAGAAGAACCTCGGCAGTCGGTTGGCCTTGGTCTGTGAGGGCGAAACGGCGGCCCGGCAGCTCGATACGGCCGTCGACACGCTCGTCACGGCAGCCGAACCGGCCCTGTCGGCTCGGGTCGAGCAGGTTCAAAAAGAGTTGCAAGCCGGGCAGATTACGGTCGTGGAGGCTGCCCGATACGAAGATCTGTTGCAGGCCGGTTTGAAAGCCACGGTCGACGTTCGGCATGAGGTCGTCGACGAGACGGTCTGGGTGCGGATCGGCTGGCAGGAAACGCCGCGCGGAATGACCGCGGCCCTGGCCGCCAGTCGCGAGACGATCCGCACCGATTGGCGGGCGGCGGCGCTCGCGGCGGATCGCAAGAACCATGCCCGGTTGGGCGGCGGACTGGCAAGCTACCAGAAGGCCGAAGGGCGGTTTCCCTCGGCGGTGTCCGGCGGGGCCCTGTTGCCGCCCGAGACGCGACTCAGTTGGATCGCTACCATGTTGCCTTACTATGGCCACGGGGATTGGTATGAACAGCTCGAGACCGGTTATTCCTGGAACGGGCCGCAGAATCGCGCCGTCACCAAGCGGCCGTTGCCCGAGGCGATCAACCCGGCCTTGGGACCCGCCGAGACCGAGGCCGGCTTCCCGGTGACCCATTACGCGGGCGTGGCCGGAGTGGGTGAAGGCGCGGGACGACTGAAGGCCGCCGATCCGCGGGCCGGCCTGTTCGGGTTCGGACGCAGTACGAGTTTGAAACAAATAACCGACGGGGCTTCGCATACCATGGCCGTCTTGGGTGTGGCCGAAGATCCCGGACCTTGGGCCGCCGGCGGACGCCCGACCGTGCGTTCGCTTACCCAGCGACCCTACGTCAACGGGCCCGACGGGTTCGGCAGCGGCCAGCCCCACGGCATGTTGGCGGCCATGGCCGACGGGTCGGTACGGTTCCTCTCGAAAGACGTCGACCCGGCCGTGATCGAGGCCTTGGCCACGATCGCCGGGGGTGAAGATTCCTCGCCACCGGCCGACATGAAGCCGGAAAAACCGTCTGTTTCACCCGAACCGCCCGAGAAAGTGTCCGAGCGACCGTCGCGTGAGGTCGTCGACATCAGCGCATCGCTGGCCGAGAAGATTCCCGGACTTCAGTTCCGCAAAACGCCGTTTGCCCGGGCGGTTGGCGTGGTGGGCGGGATCGGCAACCTGTCGGTCACGCTCGACCCGGACGCCATGCAACGCTTGGGCGTGGGGCTCTACGCGCCGGTCACGCTCGATTTGTCCGAGACGACCGTCCAGGAGGCGCTTAATCAGATTGCCGCGAGCCAGCGTTTGGCGGTGGTGATCGATCGGGATCAGGTGTTGCTGACCGATCCGCCGGAAGATCGCCGGCAGATGCGGCGTCAACGCTACACAGTATCCGATCTGACCGGCGGGGACCTTGCCGCCGCGACCTCCTTGGCGTCGCTGATCGAGCAACTGGTCGTGCCCGACACATGGCGAAGCCATGGCGGTCGGGGAACCATCGAGCCGATCGGCAAGACGCTCGAGATCGAGCAGACCGGCGTGGTCCACCACGGGGTGCTCGTCTTTTGCGAGAAGCTACGCAACGCTCGAGGGCTGCCCTTGCGCAGTCGAGTGGACGCGACGCGGTTCGAGTTGACCACCCGGTTCGGCCGGGCCAAGGAGAATCTCGGCCAGCCGGTCTCGGTGACCTTCCCGCAGCCGACGGCACTGATCGAGGTGTTGAGCTACTTAGGCGAGGTGACCGAAGTCGACATCCTGGTCGATCGCAGGGCTATGGCCGACGCCCGATTGTCGGACCGGCTCGACGCCCGACTGTCGGTCAGCGAGCAACCGTTCGAGACGGCGCTTCAGACCCTTTTGCAGCCGTTGGATCTGGGCTATCGGATCATCGACGCAACCACGCTGCAAGTGACCACGCGCAAGGCCGTCGCCGCCCGGCCGGGGATCGAGTTCTATCCGGTCGCCCGGCGGCTACGCCAAGGCGAAGACGCGGAGGCCCTGATCGAGCGGATCAAGAGTTCCATCGCGGGGGCAAGCTGGAGCGACGCCGGCGGCCCGGGCGTAATCCTTTTCGACGAGCCATCCGAGCACCTGATCGTGCTGCAATCCCAGCCCGTGCAGACGGCCATCGAGCGTTTGTTGGGTGAACGTGAGCAGTGAGCGAGAGTCCGGCGTCAGGGGACTGTTTGCAGTATGATTTAGCCACGGATAAAACACGGATGAAACACGGATAAGAAGGAAGAATTGGCCTGTTGCGTGAAGAGATTGCCAACTCAAGACGAAAAGGAGTGGCTTTCAGCAGAGAGAGAAGAAGCAAGACGCCATCTTCTGATAGCTGAAAGCTGACTGCTGAGGGCCGGTGGTAATTTGCGTTTGGTTATTGACTTACAGATGCGCTGTCGCCATTTCATTTGTGTATTTTGAATGGGCAATCGCTTCACGGCAAAGGCCGACTGTCTGTCTTTATCCGTGTTTTAGTCCGTGTTCCATCCGTGGCTCCCATAATCCTTTTCCTGCTTCCTGCGGGAATGCCTCGCAGCGAGCCCGGCTGGCATGCCCCCCCGAAAGCGGCAGGCTTGCGAGGAGGAAGATGCTTTTCGTGCCGGTTTTGCCCTTGTATTTCTTGCAGCCAACGGTGAAAATGAAGGAAGTCTGATGGACGACCGTTATTGTGGTCGATGAGAGAGACATGAACGTAACGCATACCGCCTATTACTGGTTTTATTTTAGCCCGCATCGCCGCGGGGCCGGAGGTGGTCTGTAGACTCATACAACAACCACATCAATCCCAAGCCCCGAGGCCCAAACGGTCCTCGGGGTTTTTTTATTGTTTTTGTTTTCACACAATAGAACCCCGAACCCTCAACCCCAGGAGGCACTCCCATGATTGTCGTTATGAAAAAAGGCGCTACTAAAGAACAGATCGAGCACATGATCATGCGCGTCGAGCAACTCGGCCTGAAATCCCATCCCATCTACGGCACCGAGCGGACCGTGATCGCGGCCATCGGCGAGAAACGGGACGAGTTCCGGCAATCGCTCGAAAGCGGGGCGGGCGTGGCCGAGGTTGTGCCGATTCTGGCCCCCTATAAGGTCGCCAGCCTGGAGGTCAAGCCCGAGCCGACCGTCGTTCGCATTGGCAGCCTGGCGGTTGGGAATTGCCACTTGGGGATGATCGCCGGCCCTTGCTCGGTCGAAAGCGAAGAGCAGATGCTCAGCACGGCCCGGGCGGTCAAGGCGGCCGGGGCCACGGCCTTGCGCGGCGGGGCGTTCAAACCGCGGACCAGCCCTTACAGCTTCCAGGGGCTCAAGGAAGACGGGCTGAAGATCCTGGCCGCCGCACGCGACGAGACGGGGCTGGCCGTGGTCACCGAAGTTGTCGCAGGGGTAGACGTCGAACTGGTCGCCCGCTATGCCGACGTACTGCAGATCGGCGCGCGAAACATGCAGAACTACCGCCTGCTGGAGGCGTGCGGCAAGGAGGGCAAGCCGGTGCTGCTGAAGCGCGGGCCCAGCGCCTCGATGGACGAGCTCTTACTGGCCGCCGAGTATATCCTCAACGCGGGCAACCCCAACGTGATGCTCTGCGAACGGGGGATTCGCACGTTCGAGACCCACACGCGATTCTCGCTCACGCTGGCGTCGGTCCCCTACTTGCACGAGCGGACCCACTTGCCGGTGGTCGTCGATCCGAGCCACGGCACGGGCCATACGGTTCTGGTGCCGCGGATGGCGGCGGCCGCGATTGCCGCCGGCGCCGACGGGCTGATGATCGAGGTCCATCCCGATCCGGAAACAGCACTAAGCGACGGCTACCAATCGCTGACGTTCACACAGTTCGAGGAGATGATGACGCTGTGCCGCAAAGTGGCCGACGCGGTAGGCAAGCGGATCGAGCCGAACGAAGAGGCGTAGAATCTGCGTCCGGCGACGGGTGGCTGGGGCAAAGCGCAGCGGTGCCCCAGGATCCATATTCCTGGGGCTTCGCTGCGCTGCGGCCGCCAGCCACCCTCCTATCAATCTCGTGGAAAAAGGGGACAGGCACCGAGCCGGGAAAACTTTCGGCGGGTTGGGCATCTGTTCATGCTCGGAGCCAGTCCCCTTTTTCCACTCTACAGGGCGTCCGCGGCAGTTTTTTTGACAGATATCGACTGGGCTGATATACTGCATGTTGCCGCCCCTGGGACTGTTCCATTGGGTGGGCTTCCTCGCGAATTGGGCAATTTCGTGCCAAGCGGGATGTATATCGGACGTTGTACGACATCTGGAGACGATCATGCGGCCAAATCTGTCAAGCGCCCAACCAGCCCGAACGGCCGGCAAGCGACTCGCTTTCGAAGCGCTCGAGCCGCGGTTGGTGCTTGACGGGAATTCGCTGGTCATCAGTGAGTTCATGGCGTCCAACGGCCAAACGCTTTACGACGAAGACTTCGAGTACTCCGATTGGATCGAGATCCACAACCCGACGCTCACTCAGGTCAACCTCGACGGCTGGGCACTGACCGATGACGACGACGATCTGACGCAGTGGCAGTTTCCCGCGGTTTCAATCAATCCGAACGACTACTTGCTGGTCTTCGCGTCGGGCAAGGATCGGCGTGTTGCCGGGAGCGAGTTGCACACGAATTTCCAACTGGCCGGCGACGGCGAGTATCTGGCACTGGTCGAGGCGGACGGCGCGACGATTGCCCACGAGTTTGCCCCCGGGTATCCCAAGCAGTTCGATGATGTCTCTTACGGACTGGGTCGCGATGCGGCCAGCTTTGCCGTGCCGGGCGGCGAAACGTTGAAGTATCTCGTGCCCTCCGACGGATCGTTGGGAAACGATTGGGTCGATCCCGACTTCAACGACTCGGCCTGGATCTCATATTCCAAAACCTCGGGCGTGGTGATTACCGAGGTCGGGACCGGAACGCCCGATTACTTCGAAGTGCAAAACGTATCGAGTTCGACGATCGACACGACCGGCTGGTTGGCCGTGGCGAACAACGCGCAGAATTATAGCGTCCAGGATGTCCACGCCCTGCTGTGGCAGTTTCCCGGCTCGATGGCGCCGGGAGAAGTGGTTCACCGGCCGGATGCCGATGCCGACAATATCTTTTGGCGGGCCAGTCAATCGGGTTGGCTGATGATCCTCAACGATCACGGAAGCATCGTCGACTTCGTGATCTGGGGATACACGGGCGGCGAGTTGGACGGCCTGCAACTCGACGTGGGGTCGTTTCTGGGGATCACGCCCCGCAACGCCTGGTACGGCGATCCGGTCGACAGCACGGGGGCCCAGTCCATTTCGCTGCAGCGGGTGGGCGGTTCGGAGCACGACAATGCGACCGATTGGAATTTCGATCTGGCGGGTTCGCCCAACGCCGTCAACGAGGGATTGATCGTCCCGTTCGCCCAGGATCCGGCCAAGGGATTGGGTTTCGATACGGCCGGGTCGGGGATCGGCGATGTGGTCCAGGTCGACCTGGCGGCCGAAATGCTCGGGGTCAACGCCGCGGCCTACATACGCGTGCCGTTCGAGGTGACCGATCCCTCGTCGATGGATTCGCTGGCGTTCTTGATACAATACAACGACGGGTTCGTGGCCTACATCAATGGGCAGGAGGTCGCCTCGCGCAACGCGCCGGAGGACGTCCAGTGGGACTCGACGGCCACGACCGCCCGCAGTGCGGCCGAATCGCTGGAGGTCGAAGAGATCGATCTGACGGACTATCTGGATCTCTTGCAGCCGGGTCGGAATATGCTGGCCATAGCGGGACTAAACGTCACGGCCGGCGATGCCGATTTCCTGATCCTACCCGATCTGGCCGGTTCGGCGTTGTGCTATTTCGCCCAGGCGACGCCCGAGGCGCCCAATTCGTTGGAGAGTCTGGTCGATTACGTTCGCGACACGCGATTCAGCGTCGATCGCGGTTTCTTCGACGACCCGTTCACCGTCAGCCTCAGCACGAATACGCCCGGGGCCTCGATCCGCTACACGACCGACGGCTCTTGGCCCAGCGAAACCGAAGGGCTGATCTACACCGTACCGATCTCGGTCGACACGACCACCACGCTTCGGGCCATGGCCTACCGGTCGGGCTATGTGCCTACGAACGTCGATACGCAGACGTACATTTTCCTGGAAGATGTAATCCATCAGACGGGCGCGGGTTTCCCGGCCGGGTTCGACTATGCCATGGACCCCAACGTGGTCAACGACCCGCGATACAGCGGTACGATTATCGATGATCTGAAATCGATACCCACGATGTCGATCGTGATGGACGTGCCGGATATGTTCGGCAGCGGCGGCATCTACGCCAACCCGTGGAGCCGTTTCGCGAAGCCGACCCCGGTCGAACTGCTTCACCCGGACGGCAGCGAAGGCTACCAGATCAACGCCAGCACCCTCATTCCCCGCCACGCGACCACCGTGAATCGCTATGCCATGCGACTGCACTTCCAGCGACCTTACGGCCCGACGAAGCTGAAGTATCCGTTGTTTGGCCCCGATGCGGCCGACAGCCTGGACGTGCTGGTGCTTCGCAGCGGATTCACCGACAATTGGACCTGGCCGGCCTACCTATGGGCTGGGCTGTACGATATCTATCCGGAGGTCTCGCAGTATATTCGCGACCAGTGGAGCCGCGAGACGCAACTGGCCATGGGCCACCCCTCGCCGCACGGGACCTTCGTGCATCTGTACGTCAACGGCATGTACTGGGGACTGAGCAACCCGACCGAACGCCCCGGCGCCAACTTCGGCGCCAACTACCTTGGCGGGGACAAGGACGAGTACGACGTCATCCACGACTTCGCGCCTCAAGCCGGCAACATGACGGCCTGGTACGAGATGCTCTCGATTGCGGCCGGCGGCGGGCAGTACGGCAGCATCGCCAACGACGCGGCCTATGCCGACGTACAACGTCTTCTCGACGTCGACAACTTCATCGACTACATGATCCTGAACCTCTACGGCGGCAATTGGGATTGGCCCACGCACAACTGGTACGCCTCGCGCCACCGCAGCGAGGAAGGCCGGTTTCGCTTCTACATGTGGGACGGCGAAACCATGCTCGGCTATGTCAACGAAGCGCGGACTCTCAACACGAACGTCGCCAACTCGCCGGGCCAGTTGTATTCCAGCTTGCGCGGCAATGCCGAGTTCCGCTTGCGCTTCGGCGACCGCGTTCAGAAACATCTGTTCAACGATGGCGAGCTGACGCCCGAGAAAGCGGCCCAGCGACACGCACAGATTGCCGATTGGATTGACCAGGCCTTGACCGCCGAGTCGGCCCGCTGGGGCGATTTGCAGGAGGGGACCAACGGCGGGAAACTGTTCAACCCGATCGACCACTGGTTCCCCACCATGGCCGACAAACAGGCCAACTATTTCCCGCAACGTACCGACATCGTCGTCAATCAGTTCCGCAACATCGCCTTGTACCCGAACGTCGACACTCCCGAGTTCAACCAGCACGGCGGGCAGGTCGCGCCCGGCTTCGAGCTGAACATCACGGCCCCGGTCGGCGCCATCTACTACACGCTCGACGGCAGCGATCCCCGGTTTCCCGGCGGCGCTATCTCGCCCGACGCCCTAGAGTACGGCGTCGGAAACGCCCTTACACTGATCGAGAAAGGTTCCACCTGGAAGTATCTCGACGACGGCTCCGATCAGGGCACGGCCTGGTCCACAGCAGGCTTCGACGACGGTAGTTGGGCTTCCGGCCCGGCGCAGCTCGGCTACGGCGACGGCG